>JAZSQN010000096.1:0-2805 GCA_045537995.1 Congzhengia sp.
AAGATTTTAGACACAGAATATGCGGTAGAAGATTATGCTATTTGCGTGGCTAAGGAAAACACACAGCTTTTAGATGATATCAATGCAGCTTTAGCTGAACTTACAGCTGACGGTACCACAAAAGCAATTGTTGATAAGTATATCTCTGGTGTTGAGCACAACTTGGTTTTCCAGGCGGATGCAGAGGGTAAAGAAGAAATACATATGGCTACAAACGCACAGTTCCCTCCATACGAATATTATGAAGGTGAAGCTATTGTAGGTATCGATGCTGAAATGGCTGCTGCTATTGCAGATAAACTTGATAAAAAACTCGTTATAGATGATATGGATTTTGATGCTATCATCACAGCTGTTCAGACAGGCAAGTCAGACTTTGGTATGGCTGGAATGACAGTTACAGAAGAAAGACTTCAGAATATAAACTTCTCAGAATCATACGCAACAGGTATTCAGTCAATCATTGTACCTGAAGGAAGTGCTATCACATCAGTAGATGATTTGTTTGCAGAAGGAGCAACATACTTGGTAGGTACACAAAAGGGTACAACAGGTGACATTTACTCTGAAGGAGACTTTGGTGCAGACAGAGTTATGAAATATTCTACCGGTAACGAGGCAGTTCAGGCTTTAATAGCTGGTAAGGTTGACTGCGTAATTATTGATAACGAGCCAGCAAAGGCATATGTTGAAGCAAACAATAAATAATTTTTAAAAATGAGGGGGCGGAGCATCTCCGTCCCTTTGTTTTATGTTTAGGAGTAGAGAATTATGGATGGACTAAGCGCATGGTTTGCTGATTTTAAAGCAGATTTTGTACTTAATTTTATTGAGCAGGAAAGATGGCGTTTTATTACAACCGGACTTAAAAATACCCTTATTATAACTTTTATGTCGCTTTTGCTTGGTGTTTTATTAGGCGTTATTGTGGCGGTTATTCGTTCAAGTTATGACAAGACTTATAGTGAGACAAGGGGTGGCATTAAAAAAACATTTTTCTGGCTTATAAATGCAATATGCAAAATTTATCTTACAGTTATTCGTGGTACACCTGTTGTTGTACAGCTTATGATAATGTATTATATTATTTTTGCATCATCGAGAAATAGCCTAATGGTTGCAATTATTGCATTTGGTATAAATTCAGGCGCATATGTTGCAGAGATTGTGCGCTCCGGTATCATGTCAATTGATGCAGGTCAGTTTGAGGCAGGAACAAGTCTTGGTTTTAACTATAAAGACACAATGATTAATATTATAATACCTCAGGCTTTTAAAAATGTACTTCCGGCTTTAGCTAATGAGTTTATAGTACTTTTAAAAGAGACATCTGTTGCCGGTTATGTAACCATTCGTGATTTGACAATGGGAGGTAACATTATTCGTGCTGCTACATATTCTGCTTTTATGCCTTTAATTGCTGTAGCTGTTATTTATCTTGTTATGGTTATGTTCTTTACGAAGCTTGTAAGTCTTTTAGAGAGGAGGCTGCGTAAGAGTGAACGATAATATTATAATTAGAACACAGGATTTGCGAAAATACTATGGAGAAAAAATCCATGCCTTAGATGGCGTTACCACAGAAATAAAAAAAGGTGAAGTGGTGGTAGTAATAGGACCGTCAGGTTCAGGTAAATCTACATATTTAAGGTCGTTAAATCTTTTAGAAAATCCCACATCAGGTAAGATTTTATTTGAGGGAGTAGACATTACTGACCCTAAGGTAAATATAAATGTACACAGACAGAAAATGGGAATGGTGTTCCAGCAATTTAATCTGTTTCCTCATATGACTGTTTTAAAGAACTTAACGCTTGCGCCCATAAAGCTTTTAAAGAAGAGCCGAGAAGAAGCAGAAAAGAAAGCCTTAGAACTTTTGGAGCGTGTAGGGTTATCTGACAGAGCAGAGGCTTACCCATCACAGCTTTCAGGCGGTCAGAAACAGCGTGTTGCGATATGCCGTGCACTTTGCATGAATCCTGATGTTATGCTTTTTGACGAACCGACTTCAGCATTAGATCCTGAAATGGTAGGAGAAGTTTTAGATGTTATGAAAAGCCTGGCTCGTGACGGTATGACTATGGTGGTTGTAACTCACGAAATGGGATTTGCTAAAGATGTTGCAGACAGAGTGATTTTTATGTGTGACGGAAAAATTTTAGAAGAAGGAACACCTGATGAGTTTTTTACAAATCCCAAAGATGAAAGAGCAAAACAATTCTTAAAAAGTATATTATAAAACAAAAAAACGAACTCGAATTTTCGAGTTCGTTTTTTGTTTAATAAAATGTAGCCAGAGGATTGGCGGGAGCTGGTGAATGCACGATTTGTTCGGCATAGAGCACGGGGCCTTTTCCTTCATACAATTTGTGATATTCGTGCTTGAGTTTAACAGTTACCATAAGCCAGTCGCGATTATTTACCATTGCAGACTTTGGAAGAACCATAAGCATACCACCGTAGGCAATGTCATCTTCACAGCAGGTCATGATATGACGACCAATAAGACATAAATCAGCAGGTAAAGTTTCGTTTTTTGCACAAATCCCTTTAAACATTAAGGTCTTGTCGTTGTACTTTTCTATGTCTTCGTTCATATCACGGTAAAATTCTGCAAAATCTTCGTCTTTTATAACAACAACATCTGCATCCAAATCATAGGGCAGGGGATCTTCGGTTTCATCATATTCTACATGTCCGTCTGTATATTCAAATACAATGTTTACTCGCCTGTTTACCCCGCGTACAATTTTGTGAAATAACATCTTATCAGTTTTATCCGTGACGCGATTAAAAATCACGACC
>JAZSQN010000117.1:0-3623 GCA_045537995.1 Congzhengia sp.
GCTTGGCCTCCGACTTTCATCAGGTTTTGGAACAGCAGCAAGGCCAAGCATTGATGTTACCATTTTTTGAACCTGTCTTTTTTCTGCTCTGCCGTATCCCGCAACCGCCTGTTTAACCTGCAGCGGCGTATACTCAAAAACAGGGATGTTTAAAACTGTCGCAGCGAGTATGCACACACCTCTTCCGTGTGCAACAGAAATAGCAGTTTTAACATTGGTATTAAAAAACAGTTCCTCAATAGAAAATGCATCAGGTTTGTGCTTTTCAATAAGAGTACATACACTTTCATAAATGTCCCGCAATCTGTCAGTTAATTTTTGCCCCGCAGGAGTAGTTATTGCGCCGTATTCTATTGGTGTGAATTTGTGTCCGTCATAGTGAATTACACCGTATCCAACGATTGCAATTCCGGGATCAATACCGAGAATGATCATATGTTTTCTCCAAATTTAAAAAAATCTTGCGATTTTGTCTAATATACTGTATAATTGTATCATAAATGCAATTAAAATGCAAGAAAGTTCAGGTGGAAAGAATGAAGCTTTGGGGCGGAAGATTTTCTAAGGCGACAGATGCCTTAGTTGATGATTTTAATTCGTCGATAAGATTTGATGCAAGAATGTATAAACAGGACATTTTAGGAAGTATGGCTCATGCTGAAATGTTGGGCAGACAAAACATAATTCCAAAGGCTGATGCAGATTTAATAGTTAAAACCTTAGGAGAAATCTTAACTGATATTGAAGACGGAAAAGTTGAGTTTTTGATTGATGCAGAAGATATACATATGAATATTGAAACTATCTTAACCGAGCGTATCGGTGATGCAGGCAAAAAACTTCACACCGGCAGAAGCAGAAATGATCAGGTGGCTCTAGACCTTCGTATGTATCTTCGTGATGAGATTGACGAAATTGTAAAAATGCTAAAGGATGCAATGAAAACCGTTTTGGACATTGCAGAAAAAAATATTGATACAATTATGCCAGGTTACACCCACTTGCAAAAGGCTCAACCTGTAACCGCAGCGCACCATTTTATGGCGTATTTTCAAATGTTTGTCCGTGATTTAGAAAGACTAAAAGATGCAAGAAAACGCGTAAATATTATGCCTTTAGGTTCAGGTGCGTTGGCAGGCACTACATATCCGTTAGATCGTGAGTTTGTTGCAGAAAAGCTGGGATTTGACGGTATAACAAGGAACTCTATGGACGGAGTTTCAGACCGCGATTTTGCGATTGAATTATCAGGCGTGTTATCAATTTTAATGATGCATCTTTCAAGATTTTGCGAAGAGCTTGTTCTTTGGTCTTCTCATGAATTTTCTTTTGTTGAAATGGATGATTCATACTCTACAGGCTCGTCTATTATGCCTCAGAAGAAAAATCCCGATGTTGCAGAATTAATTCGCGGAAAATCGGGCAGAGTATACGGAAGCTTAATTACGCTTTTAACTATGATGAAGGGGCTTCCCTTAGCGTATAACAAGGATATGCAGGAGGATAAAGAGGCAATATTTGATGCTGTTGATACAGTAAAGCTCTGTATTCCTGTATTTACAAATATGATTGCCACAATGAAGTTTAAAAAGGAAAATATGGCTCACGGAGCAACTGGCGGATTTACAAATGCTACAGATTTAGCCGACTATTTGGTAAAGAAAGGAGTTCCTTTCCGTTCTTCACACGCAATAGTAGGAAAAATGGTGGCTCGTGCAGTTGAAAAAAACTGTGACTTAGATGAGTTCACACTTTCTGAAATGAAAGAATTTTCAGAATTAATTGACACCGATATTTATGAAGCAATAGCAATAAAAACATGCGTAGATGAAAGAAATGTTATCGGTGGTCCTGCTAAGTCTCAAGTGTTAAAAGAGATAAAAAATGGACATAAAATTCTGACATAAAGCCCGATATTTTGGATGTTTCTGCCATAAAAAATTTTACCAAAACTGTTGACTTGAAAAATGGAATGTGATATATTAATTGGGTGATACCGTATGGGTACATATTTTATTTTTTTTGGGAGGAGCATTTTAAATGCAAAAAGGCACAGTTAAATGGTTTAACGCTCAGAAAGGTTTTGGCTTTATTGCTGCTGAAGACGGTACAGATGTATTCGTTCATTTTTCAGCTATAGCAATGGATGGCTTTAAAACACTTGATGAAGGTATGGAAGTTCAGTTCGAAGTTGTTGAAGGTGAAAAAGGTCCTCAGGCAGCAAATGTAACAAGAGTGTAATCTTCAATTTTCGATTTCATATATATCAACACTTTTATATGATGACTTAAATTAAGGCTACGGCATACCAAAACGCCCCATAAACCGTCTGGTTATGGGGCTTTTATTTGAAAGAAGGATTAAAATGAGCAAGATAATACGCGCGATAGATTCAGAAGGATTAGTAAGGGTTTCATTCATAAACACTCGCGATATGGTAGAAGAAGCAAGGCGTATTCATAAAACCTCGCCTGTGGCAACTGCGGCTTTGGGAAGAACGCTTACTATGACTGCTTTAATTGGTAGCGGTATGAAGTCAAAAGACGATACCGTTTCTGTATTTATAAAAGGTGACGGACCGTTAGGACAGATTGTATGTACTGCTAACGGAAATGGTGCTGTTAAAGGATATCTTGCAAATCCTTTTGTTGACATTCCGTTAAAACCAAATGGAAAACTTGATGTGGGAGGAGCTGTAGGAAAAGGCTCGCTTTCCATCACTATGGATTTAGGACTAAAGGAACCTTACTGCGGACAGGTGCCGCTAGTAACAGGTGAAATAGCAGAAGATTTCACCTATTACTATGCAAAATCACAGCAAATTCCAACAGCTATTTCTTTAGGCGTTTTAGTCGATAAAGATTATACCGTCAAGCAGGCTGGAGGGTTGTTTATTCAGCTTATGCCTGGTTGTGACGATGAAACCGCAGCTTTAATAGAAAAAAATGTAACAGAATTGAAACCCGTGACTACTATGTTAGAAGAGGGTATGAGTGAGGACTTAATTATTACATCTGTTTTTGCGGGACTTTTCTTCAAGTATTTAGATGAAGATGAATATAATTATAAATGTGACTGCTCCCGTGAAAAAATAGAAAAGGCGTTAATATCTTTAGGAGAAAAAGAATTAGTTGACATGATCAACGAGGACCATAAGGCAGAAGTAACTTGCAGATTTTGTCCGCAAGTTTACAAATTTACTGAATTTGAGCTTATAGATTTATTAAATCGGGCAAAGATAAAGTAAGTAGAAAAAACTTTAAAAAAATAAAAAATTTCTCTTGACAATTGTTAAGGTATCGTATATAATATTCACTGTCGCTGGAATGGCGAAGGCAAGTATGAATGGGCGCATAGCTCAGCTGGGAGAGCATCTGCCTTACAAGCAGAGGGTCACAGGTTCGAGCCCTGTTGTGCCCACCATTCATGCGGCTCGGTAGTTCAGTTGGTTAGAATGCCAGCCTGTCACGCTGGAGGTCGTGGGTTCGAGCCCCATCCGAGTCGCCAAATTTGCCTCTGTAGCTCAGTCGGTAGAGCAGGGGACTGAAAATCCCCGTGTCGGTGGTTCGATTCCGCCCGGAGGCACCACCAACACAAAAGAGTAAAAATGCGGGAGTGGCTCA
>JAZSQN010000128.1:0-11285 GCA_045537995.1 Congzhengia sp.
TTATATGAAAGGATTTCCTTTATGAAAAAGTTGTTATCTTTATTTTTATGCTTATGTGTTTTTATTCCCATGAGCATATCGGCAAGCGCCCAAACACCACTTGAATTAAGCGCTAAATCTGCAATTTTAATGGAGGCCTCAACAGGAAAAATACTTTATGAAAAAGCTTCACACGAAGCGTTGCCCCCCGCAAGCGTTACTAAAATTATGACAATGTTGCTTGTTATGGAGGCACTTGATGCAGGACAATACACACTAGACGACTTAGTAAGCGTCTCTCCTTTGGCGGCTTCTATGGGAGGGTCTCAGGTATTCTTGGAAGAGAACGAACAAATGAGTGTTCACGATATGTTAAAAGCAGTTGCTGTCGCTTCAGGAAATGATGCCGCAGTAGCTTTAGCCGAATTTACGGCAGGTTCACACGAAGGCTTTGTAGCGAAGATGAACGAGCGGGCAAAAGCACTCGGTATGAACGATACTGTTTTTATAAACTGTAACGGTTTAGACGAAGAAGGACATCTAACCTCTGCAAATGATATTGCACTAATGTCGCGCGAGCTGATGAAACATCCGAAAATTTTTGAATATACAACAATTTGGATGGACACTCTAAGGGACGGCTCTTTTGGCTTGGTAAATACAAATAAACTGGTGCGCTTTTATCAGGGTGCAACTGGGCTTAAAACAGGTTCAACCAGTGTTGCAGGGTTCTGTATTTCTGCCACAGCAAAGCGTGACGGAATGGATTTAATTGCAGTAGTAATGGGCTCCCCCACATCTAAAGAAAGATTTGCCGATGCAACTAAAATGCTTGATTATGGTTTTGCAAATTACACCATCTCAAATTCCCTGCTAAAAGACGAGGATTTGCCTGATTTACCTGTTAAAAAAGGTCTTTTGGATACTGTTTCTATAGGTTTGGCAGACGGATTTAATATGCTTTTGGAAAAATCTAAAATAGGCAGTCTTGAAAAAACAATTACACTCCCCGACCATGTAAATGCACCAATAACAAAAAATCACAAAATCGGTCAGGTTGAATTTTTCTTGGAAGGTAAATCTATTGGCAAGTGCGATATAGTTGCAAAATCGGATATAAAAGCGCAAAATCCGTGGGGAATGATAAAAAAACTAGCATCTTACTATTTTTACGGTAAATAATTAAGAAGCTTGCCTGTGGCAAGCTTCTTAATTTTGCTTACGAACTATTTTATAATCGTCTCCATCGCGGAAATAAGGACATTTTTTATATTTTGATGACATAATCCGCATCATTTCATCTTCGTCTATGTTTACATCACAGATGTAATCTTCATATTCTTCGTCGTATGTGTAATTCACACAGTTTTCACAAATTATCAAATCCACAAAATATCCTCCTAACAACCGGATGTGAAATATCCTTCTAAATCAAGCTTCATTTCGTCTCCTTCTTCTTTAAACCGAGCCATTTTATAAAGCGACTTAAAATCTTTATTGTTTCCCCATACAGTTTTTATTCCGCGAAGATCTGCCAAATTTAATAAAGATTTCATAATACCCAGTCTTAAAGCCAAATCATCATTTTGGGTTGCTAAAAAATTTAAATAAACCTTGTCCGCTTTAAGTTCTAAAGCACCAACACCTAAATATTGTTCACCGTCTTTTGCAGACATGACCATTTTTCCCTCTAAATTATCACTTTCGCCAAGTTTTTTTAAAAACTCTCTGATATTATCATTTGGTTCTTCTTTTTTTATTGTTAACAATGTTTTCACCGCCACTTAACAAGTTTATCTCAGCTTCTGACAAATGGCGCCACTTGCCCTTAGGCAAATTTCCTAATGTCACACCGCCAATACTTACACGGGTGAGCTTTAAAACAGGAAAGCCTATTGCTTCACACATTTTTCTTATCTGCCGGTTTTTTCCTTCAGAAATTGTAATGTTTAGCTGAGAAGTGCGCTCGCGTACATCTGCAATTTCAACTTTTGCAGGCTTTGTAATATATCCGTCAATTTCTACGCCGTTTCGCAACTTCATAACATGTCCTAAATCAGGGTTTCCTAAAACTACCGCGTGATATTTTTTAGGAATATGTTGTGTAGGATGTGTCATCTTATATGCAAAGTCCCCATCGTTTGTAAGAAGTAAAAGCCCTTCACTGTCATAGTCTAATCTCCCTACGGGGTAAAGGCGCGCCTCAACATCCGATACAAGTTCTAAAACTGTCCTTCTGTCAAACTCGTCCTTTACCGTTGTCACATACCCTTTTGGCTTATTGAGCATAATGTAGTAAAGCTTTTTTTGAGGTGTGATGCGTTCTCCGTCTACAAAAACTTTATCATTATCCTCGTCAACCTTTGTTCCTAGTTCCAAAACAATATTTTTATTAACCTTTACTCTGCCGGAAAGTATAATGCTCTCTGCCTCACGGCGGGAAGCAATACCGCACCGAGCCATAAACTTTTGTAATCTTTCAGGGGTAGCCATAAATTTCCTCCGTATTTTTATACTCTAAAATTATACACTAAAACTTAATTTTTGGCAACCAGATATAAATAACTTTTTAAGATTTTTCAAAAAACTGTCCTTTGTATTCTCTTGATATTCAATATCAACTGAAGCCAATAAATTTATCGTTTCTAAAGGATTGTTTTTATAAAAAACCGTTAGTTCGCCTATTTTTTCACCTTTTTTTACAGGAGCTGTTATTTCTTTTGGAATATTGCATTTAACAGTTATATTCTTAAATTTTTCATTTTTATTTTCCGAAATGTAAAAATCTTTTTCTGCGCACACTTCAACTGTCTTTGACGCTCCATTTTTTACCGATACTGTGTTTACTGTCATCCCTCCGGCAATAATAGGAAAATACTCAGTTTGCGAAAAACCGTAGTCTAGCATATTCTTATGATCATTCCAATCGTTGGGCGCATTTAGCGTTACAGCTATAACTTTTACTCCGTTTCTTTCTGCTGCAGTTACTAAACATCTCCCTGATTTTTTTGTAAAACCTGTTTTCACACCTATACATCCATCGTAATTTCTTAGCATTTTATTATGATTTGAAACCGTCTGGGTACCGTCTAGGATGCTTTTTGTCTTCGTTGAGACAATTTCAGAAAATTTAGAATTTTCAAGCGCATGACGAGCTATGATGGCTAAATCGTAAGCTGTTGTATAATGACCATCTTCGTCTAAACCATTAGGATTCTTAAATGATGAATTTTTGGCTCCTATTTCTTCTGCTTTTTTATTCATTAAAACCGCAAATTCCGAAACAGAACCCGATACCGCCTCAGCTATCGCTATAGCTGCATCATTTCCTGACTGTAGCATAAGACCAAAAAGCAAATCTTCCATCGTCGCAGTATCACCAGCTTTTAAATAAAGACTCGTGCCTTCTTCTCCTGCTGCATTTTTTGAAACAGTAACAATATCTGTAAGTTCAGAGTTTTCCAAAGCAACAAGTGCTGTCATTATTTTTGTAGTACTCGCCATAGTATGCTTTTTGTTCATATCTTTATCATAAATTACCCTGCCTGTTTTAGCATCAATTACACATGCACATTCAGCTGATAAAGATAAAGCACTTACACAGCGGACAGGAAAAATAATTAAAACAACACATATTAAAACCATTAAAATTCTACTCTTCAACACATTTACCTCCGGACTTAATTATTAAAATATATGAAAACTAAACATTAATTATTTGTTACATTTAAAAAAATACTTGGAAAAATTCTCGATATATGGTATACTATAATTACAAAAGGAAAACACAGCATTGTTTTCCTCATAAGAAAAGGAGTGACGGTTATGAAAATCACAATTACAGGTAAACAGATTGATTTAACAGACGGCCTTAAAGCTAGGGTTGAAGAAGCTTATGCTAAGCTCGACAAGTACTTTTCTAAAGAAACAGAGGCAATAGTCACACTTAGCGTTCAGCGTGATGAGCAAATCGTTGAAGCTACTATCCGTTCCGGTAATCTGATAATTCGTGTAGAGGAATCTACTCCCGATATGTATGTGTCTATTGATACATCGGTAGATGTCTTAGAGCGCCAGCTCCGTAAAAACAAAACAAGAATGGAAAAGAAGATGAAGAGGGAATTTACAGAAACTGTTATTTTTGACAGAATTCCTGAATTGCCGACAGATGATGAAGAAATCAAAATTGTAAGAACGAAGGCAATCGAAACCAAGCCTATGTCTCCCGAAGAAGCTGTATTACAGCTCGATTTAATCGGACACGAATTCTTCATATTCACAAATGATAAAACAGGTGACAAAAACCTTGTTTACCGCAGAAAAAAAGGCGGTTATGGTTTAATCGAAATCGACTAAGTGTTTCGTGCCGTCGGGCAACCGGCGGCACATTTTTGTAAAATTTAAGGAGCGTTTATGGAAACTCGTTCAAAGAAAATAATAAATAACAACAAAAAAGCATATCATGACTATTTTATTGACGAGAAGTTTGAAGCAGGCATTGAGCTTTTTGGTACTGAAGTCAAGTCAATAAGAGCAGGTCAGGTTAATTTAAAGGATAGTTATGTGTCTTTAAAAAGTGGCGAAGCCATTCTTTTGGGTATGCACATAAGTCCGTATGAAAAAGGAAATATTTTTAATAAAGACCCACTTCGTCCACGCCGTTTATTGCTTCATAAAAGAGAAATTATGAAACTAATAGGAAAAACAAAAGAAACAGGCGTTTCCTTAATCCCATTATCAGTTTACTTTCTTGGCAATAAGGTTAAAGTCGAGCTAGGGCTTGCACGAGGTAAAAAGGCTTATGATAAACGAGAATCTATTGCCGAAAGAGATGCAAAACGCAATATGGACAGAGCTTTAAAAGATAGGATGAGATAAATTGAAAATAAAGTTTAACGAAAATGAAGAAATAGTAAAAACTATAAAAGAAGGTCTTGTAAGAACAGGTGGCTACTGCCCTTGTAAACTTGAAAGGACCGATGAAAATAAATGCATGTGCGAAGAATTTAAATCGCAAATAAATGACCCTGATTTTGAAGGATATTGCCACTGTTTGCTTTATTACAAAGAAAAGTAAAATAGTAAAAACCACGAAGGTGTAAACCTTCGTGGTTTTTTTATTATATAAATTTTATATAATTCATTTCGTTTTATTGTGACAAAAATTTTCCATTGAACAACCGGAACAACCACAAGAGCAACCGCTATGCCCCTTCTTTCTTTTTTTGATTTCAGTCACAATAATTACCGCAAAGACTACAACTACTATCATCAAAATTACAATTGTAGGCAGATTCATAAGACATCTCCTCATTTCTTTATGGATATTTCTTTGGACATTGTTAAATGACTGTTTATATACCTATTCCTTCTAAACAAGAGGTAGATAAGCGATGTTAATACCAAAAGTGCAGCAATTGTCCAAATCGAAATGGCGCCGCCTCCAAAAAATGTACCCAGCTGATAAACAATTAAAGATATTGCATAAGCAAAGATGCACATATATAAAATCGCTCCAACAGTCCATTTTGCGTTGTTCATTTCGCGTCTTATTGCTCCCATAGCAGCAAAACAAGGAGCACAAAGCAGATTAAATATCATAAACGAAAATGCTGCTAATTTTTCACCACCGAAAAATTCCTGACCGATTAAAGCCGCACTTGTACTAACTCCTTCTTCCACTTCTGACATAAGGTCAGCTCCTTTTGGAAGCATTTCTGAAAGTGTACCAAATACTCCCACAACCTCCTCTTTTGCAACAAGTCCTAATACCGTTGCAACGGCTGCCTGCCAGCTTCCAAATCCCAGCGGAATAAAAATATATGCAATTCCCTTACCTATAACTTCTAAAATTGACGCACCTGAATTTTCTTCAGTTATAAAGTGAAAACCATTTTCAAATGAAAGGCTGTTTAATACCCAAATTATGATACTTGCGGCCAAAATCACCGTGCCCGCGCGCTTTATAAATGACCAGCCGCGTTCCCATGTAACACGCAAAACATTTGTTGCAACGGGTGCATGGTAAGACGGTAATTCCATAACAAAAGGTGACGGATCACCCGAAAATGCTTTTGTTTTCTTTAAAATAATACCGGATACAATTACAGCACCAATACCAATAAAATATGCCGCTGTTGCCACCCAAGCACTACCACCAAAGAGCGCACCTGAAATCAAACCTACAATCGGCATTTTTGCGCCACAAGGAATAAAGCAGGTTGTCATAATTGTCATTTTACGGTCACGGTCCTGATCAATTGTTCTCGATGCCATAACACCGGGAACACCACAGCCGGATGCAACAAGCATAGGAATAAAAGATTTTCCCGAAAGACCGAATTTCCTAAATAGCTTATCCATGATAAATGCAATTCTTGACATATAACCACAGTCCTCTAAAAGTGCTAACAACATGAAAAGAATTACCATTTGAGGCACAAATCCTAAAACTGCACCCACGCCGCCTACAATGCCGTCTGCAATCAAACTTACTAACCAAGATGCACAACCAATAGACTCGAGTCCTGTTGTAACTGCCGGAACTATTAATTCACCAAACAGAGTATCATTCATAAACCCTACTGTCCAGTCGCCGATTGTCCCAATAGAAATTGTGTAAACAAGCCACATTGCAAGCACAAAAATCGGAATAGCTAGAATTCTGTTTGTAACTATTTTATCTATCTTATTTGATGTAGAAAGCTTACCTACACTTCTTTTTTTATAACATGTAGAAAGAACCTTTTCTATATAATTGTATCTTTCGTTTATTATAATACTCTCGGCATCATCATCAAAAGCTTCTTCAACTTTTTTAATATCTTTTTCAATGTGAGATATTTTTTCAGAATCTATTCCTAAACTTTCTAAAACCTTTTCATCACGCTCAAAAATCTTAATGGCATACCAACGCTGTTTTTCCTCATCTAGTTCATGAACAGTTGCTTCTTCAATATGAGCTATAGCATGCTCTACCATACCCGAAAACATGAGCATAGGTGCAAAGCTTTCCTTATGAGCAGCATTTATTGCTTCTTTTGCTGCATTTTCTATACCTGTACCTTTAAGAGCAGAAATCTCGACAACCTTACAGCCCAGCCCTGCTCCTAATTTTTCAATATCAATTTTATCCCCGTTCTTATTTACAATATCCATCATATTGATAGCAATAACAACAGGTATACCTAACTCAGCAAGCTGTGTTGTAAGATATAAATTACGCTCTAGATTTGTACCGTCAACAATGTTCAAAATTGCATCAGGTCTTTCTTCAATCAGAAAATTACGGGCAACAACCTCTTCTAAGGTGTATGGCGAAAGTGAATATATTCCGGGCAAATCCACAAATTCAACATCCTTGTTTCCCTTTAATTTTCCCTCTTTTTTTTCTACAGTAACGCCCGGCCAATTACCAACATACTGATTAGAACCTGTAAGTACATTAAATAATGTCGTCTTCCCTGAATTTGGATTTCCAGCCAAAGCTATTTTAATCGACATATGTTTTCCTCCCGTTAGTTAGCGATGGCTAACTAGTATTCAAAAATTATTCAACCTCAATCATATCTGCATCTGCTTTTCTTAATGAAAGTTCATATCCCCTTACCTGTATTTCAACAGGATCGCCTAAAGGTGCTACCTTTCTTACATATATATCAACGCCTTTTGTAATACCCATGTCCATGATGCGTCGTTTAATTGCTCCCTCACCTGCAATTTTTACCACTTTTACAGTTTTTCCAATAGGAACATTTTTTAATGTCCTCACTACAATCACCCCTTTATGTATGAAATAAATATTTTAGTTAGTTTCGCCTAACCAAAGTTAGTTTAGCATAACCGGAAAGATTTGTCAATAGTTTTTTTAAAAATTTATTTGTTGATTTATCCTATTATTTGTGGTATATTAAAAGTAGTTTTTAGCGCAGTAATGGAGGTATTTATATGGAACAATTTAATATATACGGTATGAGTTGTGCTGCTTGTTCTGCTCGCGTAGAAAAAGCAGTGTCGCAAGTTTCGGGCATAACTTCTTGTTCAGTAAATCTTCTTACAAATTCAATGAGTGTCGAAGGAAATGCCAGCGAAGCTGAAATTATAGAAGCTGTAAAAGCTGCAGGTTACGGTGCATCAAAGACAAATAAAAAAAACGAAGAAACTAATGATAACTTTAAAGATACAGAAACACCAATTCTAAAAAAGAGACTTATTTATTCACTTATTTTTCTTTTCATTCTAATGTATGTTTCTATGGGACATACTATGTGGGGATTTCCACTCCCCTCTTTCTTCGAAGGAAATTTTATTGCAATAGGTCTTATGCAACTTCTTTTAACCATTCCTGTAATGATAATAAATAAAAAGTTTTTCGTTAATGGTTTTAAATCATTATTTAAAATGTCACCAAATATGGATACTTTAGTTGCATTAGGTTCATCAGCTGCATTTTTATACAGCACATATGCTCTTTTTGCAATGACAAATGCAGGAAGTGATGCTCATAAATATCTACACGAGTTATATTTTGAGTCTTCAGCTATGATTTTGGCACTTATTACGGTAGGTAAAATGCTGGAATCTCGCTCAAAAGGAAAAACTACAAACGCCTTAGAAAGTTTAATTAATTTAGCACCTAAAACAGCAATTATAGAAGTTTCGGGAGAAGAAAAGATAATCTCTGCCAAAGACATTAAAAAAGGAGATATATTTATTGTAAAATCTGGTGCAAGCTTTCCCGCTGACGGTATAGTTATATCAGGTCATTGCGCCGTTGATGAATCCTCCTTAACAGGCGAAAGTATTCCTGTTGACAAGGAAATGGGAGACCGGGTAACATCAGCAACAATTAATATAACCGGCTATGTCAAATGCCGTGCTGAAAAAGTCGGTGCAGATACTACCCTTTCTCAGATAATCAGTCTGGTTGCCGATGCTTCTTCCACCAAAGCACCCATAGCAAAAGCTGCAGATAAAGTTTCAGGGATATTTGTTCCTGTGGTAATTTTAATATCTGTAATTACAATGGCAATATGGCTTATCTCGGGTTACTCTTTAGGTTTTGCTCTATCTCGTGGAATATCGGTTTTAGTTATAAGCTGCCCTTGTGCTTTAGGTCTTGCAACGCCGGTTGCTATAATGGTAGCGAGCGGAGTTGGTGCTAAATGCGGCATACTCTTTAAAAACGCTGTTTCAATCGAATCCGCCGGCAGAGTGTCAATAGTTGCATTAGATAAAACAGGGACAATCACAAAAGGTGAACCTGTCGTAACAGATATTTTGTCTGCCGATGGCTGTGAGGATTTACTCTCATTAGCGTACTCATTAGAGGTTAAAAGCGAACATCCTTTGGCAAAAGCCATTGTAAAAAAAGCACAGGAAGAAAATCTGACTTTACTTGAATGTGCAGATTTTGAGGTTTTTTCAGGAAATGGTATTAAAGCGGTTTTAAACTCAAGTGAACTCGCAGGCGGAAATCTTAAATTTATATCTAAATTCTGTAAATTGCCCGAAAACTTCAAAAAATCATATGAAGAATTAGCAACACTCGGAAAAACACCTATGTTTTTTGCAAAAGATGGTAATTTTTTAGGAATAATTGCCGTTGCTGACCAAATTAAAGAAGATAGCAAACAGGCAGTAAAAGAACTTAAAAACATGGGTATTCATGTGGTAATGCTCACAGGCGACAATGAAAAAACTGCACTTTTTGTAAAAGATAATGTGGGTGTAGATGATTTTTTTGCAAACATCACTCCAGCAGGTAAAGAGGAAATAATAAAAGAACTAAAGACGAAAGGCAAGGTCGCAATGGTAGGCGACGGAACAAATGATGCCCCAGCACTTACCTCAGCGGATGTCGGAATTGCAATCGGCGCAGGAACAGATATTGCAATTGATGCTGCTGACATCGTTCTTCTAAAAAACAGTATTTCAGATGTTGCGGCAAGTATTAGACTTAGTCGTATGACACTTAAAAATATATATCAAAATCTTTTCTGGGCATTTCTTTATAACACAATCGGCATCCCGGTTGCAGCAGGTTTTTTAATCCCCTTCTTCAACATAAGCTTAAACCCAATGTTTGCCGCAGCTGCTATGAGTTTGTCAAGCTTTTGTGTCGTTACGAATGCATTAAGAATTAATTTTAAGAACATTAAAAAAACCAAAAAGGAGAAACCAAATATGGAAATTACACTTAAAATAGAAGGCATGATGTGTCCCCATTGCGAAGCAAGAGTAAAAGAAGCTTTAGAAAACATTGATGGTGTTAAAGAAGTTATACCGTCACATATTAATAAAAATGCTATCATTAAACTCACAAAAGATGTTGATATATCGGTATTAAAAACCACTGTTATTTCACAGGGATATCAGGTTGTTGACTAATTTTTAAAAATATGATAAAATAAACAAAACATTTTATGAGGTGGACTGTATGATAATTAAAGAATCTGCCGAAAATTATCTCGAAACTATACTTGTTTTAAAAAACAAAAAAGGTACTGTAAGAAGCATAGATGTAGCACATGAGCTGATGGTTTCAAAACCAAGCGTTTCTGTTGCTATGAAAAATTTTCGTGAGGAAGGCTACATTACAGTAGATCCTGACGGAAACATTTTACTAACCGATAAAGGATTAAGAATCGCTGAGCGTGTATACGAGCGTCACCAGATAATAACTAAAGCACTAATGTTAATTGGCGTTAATGAAATTACAGCAAAAGAGGATGCTTGTAAAATTGAGCACGATATAAGTGATATAACATTTGAAAAATTAAAAGAGTATATTGAAAAAAAATAAGCGAGGCTGACGCCTCGCTTATTTTTTAGTATGTTAGTTTTTCGTTAATAACATCATCAACTTTTGTCCAATCTGTAATTGTTCCGTCTCTTACAATATACTGAATAATATCTTCTGCTCTACCATTTTTATTTACTTTTACAACTGCTGTATATATTGTTGAGTAAGTAGATGTTGCTTTAATGTTTACAAGAGAAATAACCCTACCAGCATCATATGGTACTGATCCATCATATTCTGCATAAGTTGCATTAAGAACATTTGCATACTTAATATGAAGTGTTGAGTCTGCATATATTTTTCCTGTTTTATCAAATACCTTAGCAAAAGTCAAGCCATTTACAACATTTTTAAGCGTTCCATATACAAAAGCCACATCATTATTTTCTACTGTCATTGCTGCGGCTGTAGCTGTTAGAGCCCCCGCTGATTGGTCGAATACTACTAAGATTTCACAAATTTTTCCATATTCATTTAAATCATACCAAAACAAGTCGGAGGC
>JAZSQN010000158.1:0-6170 GCA_045537995.1 Congzhengia sp.
CCAATAGCCTCCTTTATTATGACCGCAGGAGTAGAGGCACCTGCAGTAATTCCAACCTTTTTAAGATCAAAATCGCAACCTTCCGGCAGTTCGCTTATATGTTCTAAGCAATATGACTCATTACATACGCTTTTGCAGATAGAATAAAGCTTTTGGGTGTTAGAGCTTTGTGTTCCGCCTAAAACAATCATAACATCGCTTCTTTGCGCTAACTCATAAGCTTCTGTCTGCCTCTCTTCAGTCGCATTACATATTGTATCAAATATCACTACATCATTGCAAGTTTTTTTTAAAAAAAATACAATATTTTTAAAAATTTCCTGCACAAATGTAGTCTGAGCAACAACACAAGTCTTTTTATCGGGAAAAACTGTATGTTCTGCTTCTTCTAAAGTTCCTAAAATTATTGCGGAGTTATCGCACCAGCCGTTAATTCCTATAACTTCAGGATGGAATTTGTCACCTATAATCACAATTTGTGCACCGTCTTTATGGTTCTTTTGCACGATGTTGTGAATTTTCTTCACAAACGGACAGGTGACATCGATTATTTCTACATTCTTGTTCTCTAATTTGTCATATATATCTTTACCCACACCATGTGTACGGACAATAAGCTTTTCACCCTCCTTTAACTCGTCAATAGAGTCAATAGGGGATATGCCTTTTTTTGAAAACTCGTCCACAACATGCTTGTTATGAATAATAGGACCAAGTGTGTGATACTTATTTTCTTTGTCTAAAGAGCATTTTTCCACTATTTCAACAGCACGGGCAACGCCGAAGCAGAAACCGGCTGTTTTTGCAATTTCAAGCTCCATATCAAACTCCTAAAGAATTGATTTTTTGTAAAATCATATCGGCATATATTTTAAGTTCTTCTCCTGAGGGTTTAGTGCCGTTTTCGTTTTTGACATATAGGGGTTTTCCTATATGAATGGTTACCCGATGAAACAGGCGATATCCACCGCGAATAGCGACAGGTATAACAGGAGCACCTGATTTTGAGGCGATTAAAGCCACGCCTGCTTTGGCATCAGCACCGTCTCCTTCTTTTACTCTTGTGCCTGTGGGGAAAATCGCGAAAATTCCACCGTCTTTTAAAGTACGAAGGGCTGTTTTTATTGCGGTAATGTCGTTTGCTCCGCGCCGTACAGGAAATGCGCCTCCCATACGCAAAAAAGGTGCTAAAAGCTTGTTTTCAAAAAGCTCTGCCTTTCCCATTGTACGCATTGGGCGGTTGGTTGCCATCAAAATAATGGGCGCGTCCCAAAAACTCGTATGGTTTGCAGCCAAAATTAAAGCGCCTTCTTTTGGAATATTTTCCTTGCCTTTTATGCGCACAAAAAACAATAATTTACAAACGGTATTTACGATAAATTTAATTATGGGATACATAATATCACACTTTTCTTTTGTTATTTATTATATTTACTACCAAAGCCATGCTTTCTTCAAAAGAAAGCGTGCTTGTATCTGCTAAAACTGCATCCTCAGCACGCATTAGCGGTGACACTTCACGAGTTTCATCCTGTCTGTCGCGCTCTATAATGTCATTTAAGACATTGTCCTTTGTAGTTTTGATACCTTTTTCTATAAGCTCTTTATAGCGGCGTTCTGCACGAACTTCAGGGCTTGCTGTTAAGAAAATTTTGACATCGGCGTCAGGAAGGACATGTGTTCCGATATCACGCCCATCCATAATGACATTTTTAGTCCCTGCAAGCTCACGCTGAAGAGAAACTAATTTTTGACGGACTGCACCGATTGCAGAAACATCTGATGCGCCCATAGAGACTAGGGGAGTACGGATTTTATCTGACACATCTTCTCCGTCTAAGAAGATTCTCTGCTCGCCGTCAATATAGTCAATGTCTATAGAAATTTTGTCCACAACTTCTTGAGCTGCTTTTGAATTTGCTTTTATATCTATTCCTTCATTTAAACAAGCAAGCGCAGCCGCTCTGTACATAGCTCCTGTATCTATATAAACAAATCCTAAAAGCTTTGATACAGATTTTGCTATTGTACTTTTTCCGGCACCGCTTGGTCCATCGATGGCTACTTTAAACATAAGGAGTCACCTCACATTAAAAATGCGGAGCGCTTTTACGCTCCGCATAACTCTTCAGTTTATCTTGTTACGCCAAAGCTTTGCGCTACCTTCTCTTTTTGTTACTTTCACTGCTCTTTAAATTTACACCCAAAATCCCGCCTATCGCACCAGAGGCTGCCGATGCTAAAAGCATAGTGAGGATGTGTTTTCCTACATAGAAACCGTCGCCGGCTAATGATGCAATAAGCCAGATGATCAGTATGTAAAAAAAGCCTGAAAGAGCGCCCGTTAAAACGCCCTTTCGTCCGGTCTTTTTAGCAGTATAAAACCCTGATAAAAGTGCGCCTAATGCTTCAGTTGCAAAGGCAATATACGGGATTGTTCCTTCGCTTAGCGGAGTGTAGGATAAGAGTAAAGCAGCAATTACAAATATCAATATTGTAACTATCAGCGATATCCCTAATCCTTTAAAAAATCCATTTGCAATTCCCATAACACTTCCGGGATCATTTACAGTTTTAATATTTTCATACATACAAACAAACCTCCTACCGAATACTGATACTTAAGCATATTCGGCAGGGGGATGGTTTATGAATTATTCTGCTTTTTCTTCTTTAGCTTCTGCAACAACTTCTTCAGTTGTTTCGTCTAAGAGCTCTACCTCTTTTTCCTTTTTAGCCTTTTTGCAGGGTGTAACAGACGCTACAGCTTCACGCTTTATTGTCATGGGATGCTTACTCTGTCTGTCGCCGATTTCGATACAAACTTTATCATCCTTGATCTTTAATACCTTACCAATGATACCACCGATTGTAACAACGCTGTCACCGGGCTTTAAGGCATCTAACATCGCCTTTGTTTCTTTTTCTTTCTTCTTCTGAGGTCTGATAAGCATAAAATAAAAAATTGCTATCATGACTACAAGCCAGATAATTGTTCCGGTCATACCTTGCATACCTTCCATTTTTAAATCCCCTTTCAATTTTTACTGCATGAAAATATTATATCTTGAAACTAAAGAATAAGCAAGATATTTTTAAAAAATTTAATAAATTATTTAAATAGATGTTGACATATTTACTATTTAATGATACTATTTATTTATTGATAGAGGTGCGTCTTTAATCAGTAACCCAAATGAGAAATCGGCTTTCGGTGATTTTGGGCAAAAGGGAAAGTCGCCGAAAGAGCAAAATTGCCGGAAGGTTGTTCTTGGGTGTACGGATAATATCCGTGCAACTGTCGCTTTGGCGGAGTGCTATAGGCGGAGTGCTATTAATATTAAAATATATCTTTATTTTTAATGTTAATTATGCCAAACTTCTGTCAACAGGGGTTTGGTTTTTTTATGAATAAAGTAAATTTTACTTACAGGAGGTTCATATAATTATGAAAAAGTACAATATTGCCGTTGTAGGTGCAACGGGCATGGTAGGAAGAACATTTTTAAAAGTTTTAGAAGAGGTGAATCTTCCCGCAGAAAGCTATACACTTTATGCTTCCGCAAGAAGTGCAGGGTCAAAGCTTCCTTTTATGGGAAAAGAATATGAGGTAAAAGAGTTGAATGAAGATTCATTTGACGGAATTGATATAGCACTTTTCTCTGCAGGTGGTGCAACATCAGAAAAGTTTGCTCCCATTGCAGCGTCTAAGGGTTGTTTAGTAATCGATAATTCTTCTGCATGGCGTATGGATCCTGAGGTGCCGTTGGTTGTTCCAGAGGTTAATCCTGAAGATATTAAAAAGCACAAAGGTATTATCGCAAACCCCAACTGCTCAACAATTCAGGCTATGGTAGCTCTTCGCCCATTGCAGTTAAAATATGGCATTAAGAGGATTGTATACTCAACATATCAGGCTGTTTCAGGCGCAGGTGTTGGCGGATATAACGATTTAAAAAATGGAATAAACGGTGAAGCTCCACAAAAGTTTAACCATCCTATTTTTTCAAACTGCTTACCGCAGATAGATGTATTCTTGCCTAACGGCTACACCAAAGAAGAAATGAAAATGGTTAATGAAACAAGAAAGATTTTAGGCGTGCCCGATATGAAAATTACAGCTACAACAGTTCGTGTACCTGTATTTGACTGTCACAGCGAATCTATTAATGTTGAGTTAGAAAAGCCTTTTGAATTAGCAGAATTACGCGCTTGTTTAGAAGCAGCGCCGGGTCTTATAGTTGAAGACGATATTGACAACTGCGTATATCCTATGGCATGCACTGTTGTAGGCAAAAACGAAACATATGTAGGTCGTATCCGTCGTGATGAAAGTGTAGATAATGGTGTAAATCTCTGGGTTGTTGCTGACAACATCAGAAAAGGTGCTGCAACAAATGCGGTGCAAATAGCACAAAAATATATTGAAATGGAAGCAAACGGCGAAATCTAAGCCGCGTGAAAGGAAAGAATGTTATGAGAAAGACACTTTTCACAGGCGCAGCTACAGCGTTAATAACCCCTTTTAATGAAGACGGTGTTAACTTTTCTGCGCTTGGTAACATTATTGATTATCAGATTGAAAACGGAATTGATGCATTAGTCATTTGCGGTACAACAGGAGAAGCGGCAACAATGCCCGACCGCGAACATTTAAGTGTTATCGATTTTGCAGTAAAAAGAGTTAATGCTCGTGTTCCTGTTATCGCAGGTACAGGATCAAATGATACCGCCCACTGCGTGGAGTTGAGTGTAGAGTCACAGAATTTGGGCGCAGATGGTCTTTTGATTACAACACCCTACTACAACAAGGCTACACAAAAAGGCTTAATCATGCACTACGACAAGGTGCTTGAAAAGACAAATCTTCCTATTATATTATATAATGTACCGGGAAGAACAGGAATGAACTATGCTATTCCCACATTGAAGGAATTAGCTAAAGACGAAAGAATAGTGGGAATTAAAGAAGCCAGCGGCAACATTGAGTACGCAACAGAGGTTGCAAAAGAATGTCCCGAACTTACAATGTATTCAGGAAACGATGACATGATTGTACCAATTATGTCTTTAGGCGGTAAGGGTGTAATTTCTGTTTTATCAAATGTTGCACCAAAAGAAACACACGACTTATGTCAAAAGTGGCTTGACGGCGATATAAAAGGTAGCCGCGAGCTTCAGTTTAAGTATCTTGAATTAATCAAGGCTCTTTTCTGCGAGGTTAATCCGATTCCTGTAAAAACAGCTATGAATATGATGGGCTTTGATGCAGGAAATCTTCGTCTTCCTTTGTGCGAGATGGAACCGCAAAATTACGAAAGACTTAAAAAAGCAATGCAGGAATGCGGTCTTATTAAATAGGTGATATGATGACAAGAATTATTTTAAGCGGATGTCTTGGCCGTATGGGTAAGGCAATTACCGAGATAGTTAAAAATATTGACAGTGCCAAAATTGTCTGCGGTTTTGATGTAGCAGAAGGAGAGCAGAGCTATCCTGTGTATAGCGACTATAAAAATGTGGATGTTGAGGCTGATGTAATTATCGATTTTTCTCATCCATCCAATTTTGCTAATATTTTAAGCTTTGCAAAGGAAAAAAATCTTCCGATAGTTGTTGCAACAACAGGCTTATCTCCTGAACAAAAGGAAGAGCTTGTAAATTCCGCAAAAGAAATACCTGTGTTTTTCTCGGCGAATATGTCATTAGGCATTAACCTTTTGATAAAGCTTTCACAGATGGCAACAAAGGTGTTAGAAAAAGATTTTGATATTGAAATAGTAGAGAAGCATCATAACAAAAAAATTGATGCCCCCAGCGGCACAGCGTTAGCTATTGCTGATGCGATAGATGATATTATGAGCGATGACGCGAATTATGTCTACGAACGCCAAAGCGTAAGACGCCAGAGAGAGAAGAATGAAATAGGTATCCACGCAATACGCGGTGGCACAATTGTTGGTGAGCACGATGTAATATTTGCGGGACCTGACGAGGTAATTACTTTATCTCATACAGCGGCTTCTCGTGAAGTATTTGCACAGGGTGCAGTAAAAGCTGCAATGTTTATGAATGGAAAACCAAAAGGCTTCTACTGTATGAATGATTTATTTGAATAAAAAAAGCACTCCGTAGGAGTGCTTTTTTTTATTATTTACACATTAAATCTA
>JAZSQN010000056.1:0-3797 GCA_045537995.1 Congzhengia sp.
TAGATTGTCTATTTTGAAAAATGGAAAGCAACCAAAACGAGGCGATGTAGGAAATACATATATTAATGATTATGAATTTGATGTCGAATGGAAAGATAACGATACTTTGATGGTCAATAATACAACAACAATTAATTATAAACAAGAAACAAAAGTACATGGTGTCGAAGTAATATATAAATATTATGGTGATTAAACAAGTGGCATCTAAATCGTTCACTGATTCTAAAATAAAGGCAAAGCAAAACAGGAGTTGATTTAATGTTTGATGCAGTAAGCGTTAAAAATAATTGTGTTAATTGGATTAAAGATTTCTTTGAGAAAAATGGAAAAGGGTGTAATGCTGTAATCGGGATTTCAGGAGGAAAGGATTCATCTGTTGCTGCAGCTCTTTGTGTGGAGGCACTGGGCAAGGAAAGAGTGATAGGCGTTTTAATGCCTTGTGGAGAACAACACGATATTGATATGGCGAAGTTGTTGGTAGAACACTTGGGAATAAAGCATTTTATCATAAATATTAAGGATTCAGTAGATGGTGTGTTAAATAACATGCCGAAAGATATTAACATTACAGAACAGACAAAAATAAATGTTGCTCCAAGAATCAGGATGACTACACTTTACGCCGTATCACAGAGCAATAACGGAAGAGTAGTGAATACCTGTAACTTATCAGAGGACTGGGTAGGTTATTCTACAAGATATGGTGATGCTGCGGGAGATTTTTCTCCGATGTCGAAGCTCACTGTGACTGAGGTGAAGGAAATAGGAAGAATACTGGGTCTTCCTGATGTTTTGGTGGACAAAGTTCCGATTGACGGTCTTTGCGGGAAAACGGACGAGGAGAATTTAGGATTTACCTATGCTGAACTTGACAGATATATACGAGAAGGGATAATTGATAATCCCGAAACAAAAAGAATAATAGACACAAAACATAAAAACAATCTTTTTAAATTAGAAATGATGCCAATATTTGACCCGAAAATATAAAAAAAGCTTGGGATTGCTCCCAAGCTTTTTTTATAGAATTATACAGATAAGTCCGCCGGAACCTTCGTTGATAATTTTTTGCAAGGTTTCTTGTAACTTGATTTGTGCCTCGTCAGGCATGCGGTTAAGTTTGTTGTTAAGACCTTCATTTACAAGCTCGTGTAAAGACTTTCCAAAAATGTTTGATTGCCAGATTTGTTTTGGGTCAGTTTCAAATTCGGATAAGAGATAGTGAACAAGCTCTTCAGACTGTTTTTCTGTTCCGACAATGGGACAAACTTCAGTTTCAATGTCAGCTTTAATCATATGTATTGATGGTGCTGATGCTTTTAGTTTCACACCGAATCTGCTTCCCTGACGGACAATTTCAGGCTCTTCTAAGCTCATTTCATCTATTGTTGGCGTTACGATGCCGTAGCCTTTATTTTCTACCTCTTTCAATGCAATCTGCACTTTGTCATATTCTTTTTTCATGGCAGAAAGAGAGGAAAGAAGTGTTAGAAGCTTGCCTTCGCTTGAAACATCGAAGCCTGAAATTTCTTTTAATACCTTATAGTACATTTCTTTGGGAACTGAGATTTCAATTTCTGCCTTTCCTGTCCCTAAATCTATGTTTGAAGTTTCTGCATTTTCTATATAATCACATTCGCACATTTTAGAAATAGCGCCTTTTAAATTGCTCAAGGTAGCAACATTTTCTGTTGCCGAAAAAGCACTGTTGTAAAGAATATTTTTAATTTCATGTTCTTCAGAAAGTGCGCAAACCCAATCAGGAAGACTGATGGCAATTTCAGTGACGGGGAAAGAAAGCAACACCTGTTCCATGATTTTTTTAATGCCGTCCTCATCCAATTCCAGACAGTTGACAGCGACAACGGGAGCAGAATATTTTTCCTCTAAAAACAGACGGAGTTCTTCGGTTTCAGGCATAGTGGGATACTTTGTATTCAAAATTATAACAAATGGTTTTCCCATTTCTTTCAGCTCATTTGCAACGCGCTTTTCTGCCTCTATGTAATCGTCTCTTTCGATGTCTGTTACACTGCCATCTGTAGTAACTAAAATACCTACAGTTGAGTGATCACAGATAACTTTTTTTGTACCGATTTCGGCTGCAACACCGAACTCCATAGGACTTTCGCTCCAGGGAGTATTTATCATTCTCGGGTTACCATCTTCAATATGTCCGACTGCGCCATTAACAATGTATCCTACACAATCAATCAAGCGAACCTTCATTTTTGCGTTGTCAGAAATATTTACTTCTACCGCTTCGTTAGGGATAAATTTTGGTTCTGTGGTCATAATTGTTTTGCCGCCTGCACTTTGTGGAAGCTCATCTTGTGCACGCAGTTTTCCGTTTTCGTCTTCAATGTTTGGAATGACAAATAAGTCCATAAATTTTTTTATAAAGGTAGATTTTCCTGTTCTTACAGGACCTACCACACCGAGATATACATCTCCGCCTGTGCGTTCGGCAATGTCCTTGTAGATATCGAATTCTTCCATTTAGATTCCTCCATTACTGTAATTTAAGGTTTGTTATATGATATGTAATGAAAATTATAATATGACTGTTTGTCTGTTTTTTTTGAAAAGAGATTGGTGCATACGCAAAAATCGTTGACATTGGTCGAAAAAAATAATATAATTATTGTTGTTACCAAAAAAATGTAAAAAGGAGAGTTAAAAATGAGGAAAAAAACTCTGGTAAATATCATTACTGTAGCAGTTGTTCTTGTAGTTTTTGCAGTTTGTGCATTTGCTTTTGCACAGCCTTCAATGATTGAGTGCAGCACTTGCGCAGGTAGTGGTACGACTGTTAAATACAGCTGTATGACATGTGCAGCAGAAGGCGAGATTGATGGTGAAATATGCACGGCTTGCTCAGGCGAGGGTGGCACAGAGTCAATGGAATGTGCAGAGTGCGGTGGTATAGGTGAGGTAGAAGCAATAAGCGACTACTATAAGACGATTATGTCATTAATGCCTCCTATAATAGCTATTGTGTTGGCACTTGTTACGAAAGAAGTTTACAGTTCGCTTTTTGTTGGTATTGTAGCAGCGGGACTTTTAGTTACAGACTTTAAGCCTGTAGGTGCAATGGATGCAGTTTTAAACGAAGGCCTTATTGCTGCAGTTTCAGATACAGCGGGTATATTTATATTTTTGGTTGTGCTCGGCATAATTGTTGCACTCATTAATAAGGCGGGCGGCAGTACTGCATTCGGCGCGTGGGCAACAAAGAATATTAAATCTAGAACAGGAGCAGCCATTGCTACATTTGTTTTAGGTATACTTATTTTTATTGATGACTATTTTAACTGCTTGACAGTGGGTTCTGTTATGCGCCCTGTTACAGACAGATATAAAATTTCAAGAGCTAAGCTTTCATATTTAATTGATGCTACAGCAGCTCCTGTTTGCATGATTGCCCCTGTTTCTTCATGGGCTGCAGCTGTTGCATCTTATGCTCCTGAAGGTGAAGGACTTGCACTCTTTATAAAGGCGATTCCTTTCAACTTCTATTCGTTACTTACATTTGTATTCATTATAACAATTGTGCTTTTAAAATTTGACTACGGTCCGATGAAGAAACACGAATGGAACGCAATAGAAAAAGGTGACTTATTCACATATGGTGAACAAACAACAGAGGAAGAAGAAAATAAATCTTCAAAGGGTAAGGTTATCGACCTTATACTTCCTGTTGTAGTTCTTATAGCGATATGTGTTGTTGCGCTTCTTTATGTTGGTGGAATGTGGTCTGATGGATTAGGTTTCATTGACGCTTTTGGCAATAC
>JAZSQN010000170.1:0-6138 GCA_045537995.1 Congzhengia sp.
AGATAGAACTTTTTACCTAAAGCATGGGTATATCGGATTCCTTCTGCCAATTCTTCGTCTGTAAAGTTTTTTGCCCTTACACGCAGAGAAAAAGAATCTCCGCCTGCATATACTGCATCAGCACCGTATGCCAAAGCAACTTTTAATCTGCTGAGGTTACCAGCTGGGGCAAGAAGTTCAATATTATTCATAATAAAAATCCTTTAACTAAATATTTTCATAAGTTCATCGGCGATTGTTATACTGTCTAGACCATAATGTCGCAAAAGACTTTCCGTATCGCCGTGTGTTACAACAGGAGGGAAACCTATGTTAATACATTTTGAGCGGTTGTTAACTCCTGCAATGTATGCCGATATTTTTTCGCCTATGCCGCCTGAAATTGTTCCGTCTTCAATAGTAACAACAACACTGTGTCTAAAAGCAATTTCCGACAAGAAATCTTTGTTTAACGGATAAAGGGTACGCAAATTAACAACTGTTGCAGATTTTCCGAAAGCCCTTAATTTATCAGAAACCTCGACTGCAGTATTTGTCATTGTGCCGCATGATAAAATACAAATATCTTTTCCGCCTTCTATGATATGGGGAATACCCGGAACAAAGTCTGTTGAATCTTCAGATATGTACTGTTTTTTGCCTCTCGGATACCTTATTGCAATGGGACCTTTATGCTCGCCGGATGAAGCATACGCTATCATTTGCTCAAATTCTTTATAATTTGCCGGAGAAAGAACAAGCATGTTGGGCATTAATGTCATATAAGGAATATCAAAGAGTCCGTGATGGGTTTCGCCGTCTTCACCAACTATTCCGGCTCTGTCAATTAAGAAAGTCACATTTAAGTTTTGAAGGCAGACATCATGGAGTATTTGGTCAAATGCTCTTTGTAAAAAAGAAGAATATATAACAACAAAAGGTTTTTTTCTGCCAACTGCCAATCCTGCTGCAAATGTAACTGCATGTTGCTCAGCAATGCCGACATCATAGAATCGCTCTGGAAAGATTTTGGCGAACTCATCTGTACCTGTTCCTGATGCTATAGTAGTAGTAATTATAGTGATATCTTTGTCATCTTCTGCCAATTTGCACAAGGTATTTCCTGCAACTCGTGAGTATGTAATGTTATTAGTATTTTCTATACATTTGTTTGCTTCAAATGTGCTGACTCCGTGATAGATATCGGGATGTTCTTCGGCAAATTTATAACCTTTTCCTTTTTTTGTAAGAACATGAAGCAGGACAGGTCCGTTTAGTTTCTTTGCACGCTCAAATACAAGAGACATGCCCTCAACATCGTGACCGTCAATTGGACCAAAATACGAAAATCCTAAATTTTCAAAAAGCGAATTACCAGTAATGAGATGCTTTATACGGTCTTTAAACGATTTTAAAATAAGAACACATTTTTTGCCCAAATTGTTTCTTGAAAGTCTATTTTCAAGTTTTGATTTAAATGTGAGGTATGCTGAGGCTGAGCGAAGATATGTAAGATGCTTTGTAAAACCACCTACACTTTTAGAAATGGACATATTGTTATCATTTAAGATAACAATGAAGTTTTTCTTAGTTTCTGCAGCGTTTGCCAATGCTTCAATCGCCATACCTCCAGAAAGAGCTCCGTCACCTATTACAGCTATTGAAAAGTTATCGTCATCGTTTAAATATGATGCCTCAGAAAGACCGAGCGCGGCAGAAACAGAAGTGCTGGAATGACCGGTGTTAAAAGCATCATATACGCTTTCGTTTCTTTTTGGAAAGCCTGAAATCCCACCGAATTGACGAAGAGAAAACATCTTGTCCTTTCGTTCAGTCAAGAGTTTATATACATAGCTTTGATGTCCGACATCCCACACGATTTTGTCGTTAGGAACATCAAATGTCTTTAAAAGGGCTATGGTTAACTCAACAACGCCAAGATTAGAGGAAAGATGACCGCCTGTTTTAGAAACAGAGTCAATGAGAAATTCCCTTATTTCCTCTGATAAGGTGTTAATTTCGTTGATATTAAGTTTTTTAATGTCTTGAGGCGAATTTACCTTGTCCAAAATTTTATACATAAAATCACTCTTTTACAATTTTTCTTAAAACAAGTTTTTCAAGTGCTCGTTTTAAATAGAAAAAGGAATTTTCAATACTTTCGATGGGAGTAACTAAAATTGTAGTCAGTCCTACGCGGTTAGCACCCAATATATCTGTAAAAATCTGATCGCCGACAAATGCGGTTTTATTTTTTTTTGCACCGATTTCATTCATGGCTTTAATATAGCTTTTCTTTAATGGTTTTCCTGCGTTGGCAATAAAGCTAATATTGTGCCTTGCTAAATAGTGTTTTACACGCTCGTGTTTTCCGTTCGAAATTACACATATGGTAAAACCTTCGTTTTTCAACAAATCCAAAAAGGTTAGAGCAGATGCTGAGGGAGTTTTTTGCCTATGACTGTCTAGTGTGTTATCAAGGTCGCAAATAATGTATTCGATGCCTTTTTCCTTTAATTTTTGAATTTCAATACACGATATATTTTCATAATAAAAATCAGGTATTAATTGTTTAAACACGAAAATTCTCCTTTAAAATTTTACATAATATCCGTATTTATATATAATACCACATTTTAATTAAAAGGTAAATAGAAAAAGTGTTTTTTTTGATTTCATTTTTTAAATCCCTTGTATATTTCGTATCCGCCCATTAAAAACAAGAATATTCCAAAAAGTTTCCGTAAGACACCGGCTTTAATGCTTATAGCAACAAATGAACCTGCTGATGCACCGAGTAATCCCCAGAGCATAAGAGGAATTGCTGTTTTGAATTCTAAATTATTATTTTTTTTGTGAATAAAAAGTGCAACAACGGCTGTTGGAATAAAAAACAAAAGGTTGACACCCTGCGCTGTGTGCTGATCAATGTTTAAAAACATCGTAAGTGCCGGAATTAAAATAGTTCCTCCGCCTATTCCCATTCCGCTGATTATTCCCGAAAAAAAGCCTGATAAAGCTTCAGCTATCATTTAAAAAACACCATCCTTACAGCAGCTATAATCATAAAAATACCAAATATCTTGTGAATTGAATTAAACGAGAGTTTATTTAAAAACTTAGCTCCTAAAATTCCTCCTAAAACACCGCCGGCAGAAACTTTAATTGCAAGCGAAAGGTCAAGAGTTCCGGAAAAACCATAAAATGCCAGGCTTATAAGTGTAAACACAAAAATAATCAGTATTGCGGTTGCGTGTGATTTTTTTGGATCTAATTTTAAAAACTCTTCTAAGAACGGGACAATGATAGTTCCGCCTCCACTTCCAAAAAGACCGTTGCAAAAGCCTGCAACACATCCTCCTAAAGCACATATCCAAAATTTTTTACTGTTTTTTTTCATTATGCGACACCTCCATAACTGTAATATTTTAACCTTAATAAGTTAAAATAATGTGAAAGACAGATAAAAATATTCATTGATTTTTTTTGTTTCTTGATGTATATTAATAGTATAAGTTTTGATTGCGAGGAGAGTTTGTAATGGAGAATGAAATAAACAGTTTTGACAGAAAAAAAAGACCATTTAAAAAGGTTGTTTTCATATTCGCTTTTGTTGCGCTTTTGTTCTGTGTTATAGCGGGCGCTTTTTTTGCATATAAATACATTTTTCCTAATAAAAAGGAACTTTTTTTAGTTGCTCATATGAATTTGTACAATGAATATAAAGAAAAGGAAATGCCCGATAAATTTACTCAAACAACAGATATTTCATTAGATTTTAACGGAGATTTTACATCAAAAAATGTTTTAGATAAGGCAAAAACACTTAATTTACGCACAAAAAAGACAAAAATTGGAGATGAAAAGGAGAGTTTTAATTTAATTCTGGAATTTTTGAACAGAAATTATATTACCTCCGAATCAGTAAGAGTGGGCGAAACTACAGTTTTAACTATTCCTGAGTTTATCGATAAATCCTACGCCTCAGATGATGCAGAGGATGTGTTGTCGATGCTTTTCGGTGCGGAAACATCAGGCGATGATGTGGATATTTTTGATAATGTTGATGAAGAAAGATTTGAAAAATATTTAAAGGAGTATAGCAGAAAAGTCTATAAAAATGCTCCTGAAGATAGTTTTATATTAGCTGAAGATAACGGAATTAAGACAATTACATTTAAAGCCGATGTTGACCGCTTGCTTTATGAAATTGTAAATGAAATAAAAAATGATATTGAGTTAAGAGATTTCCTTTATAACCAGACAGAAATTGTTGTATCAAATTTAAATAAAAAGTATCCCTATGCAAGTAGTTTATTTACTGTTCCTTCTAAGGAAGAATTTGATTCTGACTATAAAGAGAGTCTTGAAAATTTTATCAAAAGTATAGAAAACTCTAAGATAACTGTGATTTCAACAATAGGAAAAGGAAGAAGAATTGTTAAAGAAACAGTTATATGCGAAAATGATGAAGAAAAACAGTTTGAAATTACCTATAGCGAAAAAATGAGCAGGTTTATTTATTATAATGATGGAAAAGAACATTTAACAATTGATATAAATAACAGCGAAAACGGTACAATACAAGAAAATAGAACTGTTATTTCGTGTGATGTGAATGATTTTACAAAAGAAAAGGTGAGTACTCAAAAAAAAGTTTCTGTTATATTAGACAAAAAACTTGATACAAATGTGGAGGGAAATATAACACTTCCAGAAAAATATATTGATATTAAAACAATGACTAAAGAAGAAAAAGAAAATGATATAAGTACAGTCAATGAAAATATAACAGAGCTCCTTACTTCAGTTACTTTAGAGTTACTTTCCGTATTTTCATGAAAGGGATAATATGAGTGATAAAATATATATTAAAGGCGCAAAAGAACACAATTTAAAAAACATAAGTCTTGAAATACCGCGAGATAAGTTCGTGGTATTTACAGGCATTTCAGGCTCTGGAAAATCTTCTTTGGCTTTTGACACTTTGTATGCAGAAGGACAAAGAAGATATGTAGAGTCTTTGTCCTCTTACGCGAGAATGTTTTTAGGTCAAATGGAAAAGCCTGATGTAGAGTATATAGAGGGGCTTTCGCCGGCTATAAGCATTGACCAGAAAACAACTGCTAAAAATCCACGCTCTACAGTTGGTACAGTAACTGAAATTTACGATTATTTAAGGTTGTTGTATGCCAGAATAGGCGTACCTCATTGTCCTGTTTGCGGTAAGAAAATAGAAAAACAAACAATTGACCAGATTGTTGATAAGGTTATGGAGCTTCCTGAAAAAACGAAATTTCAGGTGCTAGCCCCTGTTGTGAGAAGAAAAAAAGGCGAGCATGTTAAGCTGTTTAAAAATGCCAGAAAAAATGGATACGCCCGAGTTAGAGTTGATGGATATATCTATGATTTATCGGAAGAAATAAAGCTCGAAAAAAATATCAAGCATACAATTGAAATTATTGTTGATCGTCTTGTTATAAAAGACGGCATTGAAAAAAGACTTACAGATTCTATTGAGAATGCTTTGTCTCTTGCGGATAATGTTGTTATAATAGATGTTATTGATGGAGAAGAGATGCTATTTTCACAAAATTATGCATGTGATGAATGCGGTGTGAGTTTAGAAGAACTTTCTCCCAGAATGTTTTCTTTCAACAATCCGTTGGGTGCGTGTCCTGCTTGTCTCGGTATAGGCAGTATGATGAAGGTTGCACCTGAACTGATTTTAAATCCTGAAAAAACATTTAAAGAAGGTGGTATTCATGCTACAGGCTGGTATTCTAAACCAGGAAAAGAAGAAAGTATGGCACGCATGTATTACACGGCTTTGGGTAAAAAATACGGTTTTACTGAAGATACGAAAATAAAAGATTTAACAAAAGAAGCAAAAGATGCAATTCTTTACGGAACAAAAGGTGAAAAACTTGAACTTTTCTTGAATCGTTCGTATGGTTCATCGCACTATTTTGCTGCTTTTGAGGGTATTATTCCAAATCTAGAACGCAGATATTTAGAAACAAATAGTGAGCTTATGAAACAGGAAATCGAAAAACTTATGCGTTTTAAGGTATGTCCTGAATGTAATGGAAAAAGGCTTCGTAATGATGTTTTGGCTGTTACAGTTGGAGAGAAAAACATTGATGAAATAACGAATAT
>JAZSQN010000073.1:0-2244 GCA_045537995.1 Congzhengia sp.
ATGGCTGTCGGTGTTGTAGTCGGCGGTGCGTTTGGAAAAATCGTTACATCTTTGGTAAATGACATCATCACACCTGTAATTGGATTAATTACAGGCGGTACAGATTTAAAAAATTTAAAGTATGTTTTTACTCCTGCAACTGAAGAGGTGGCAGAAAGTGCTTTAAACTATGGTCTGTTCTTGCAAAATATTATCGACTTTTTTATCATTGCATTTTCAATTTTCATGTTTGTAAAGCTGATTAACACAGCCAAGAAAAGATTTGAAAGAAAGCAGGAAGTAATAGAAGAAGCAGAAGAAGAAAAAAAAGGTCCCACAACAGAAGAGCTTTTAACGGAAATAAGAGATTTATTAAAGAAATAAAAAGGACCGCCACAGGCGGTCTTTTTATTTTAGAGTAATTCTTTATAATCATAAATGTATTTATCGGCAAGTTCTTCTACGCGTCTATGGTCCTGTACGGTCTGTTCGTGAATCGCAATAACATAAAAGCCTGATGATTTTGCTGTTTCCACTGCGTGGAGGGCGTCTTCAAAGACTATTACTTCATCTTGATTTACGCCAATTCTTTCCATAGCTGCAAAGTATACATCGGGTTTATTTTTTTCTATGCCCAAATCCTTACAAGAGATCACATCGTCAAAATATTCAATCAGTTTTGTATGTATAAGTGCATTTTTTGCATGACCCGATTCAGTTGCTGTTGCTACGCACAATTTTATGCCATTTTCATACAATTTTTTAATCAGTATGTCTACATTGGGTCGTAAAGTTGCACCGTTTTTGTAATAATCAGCAACATGGCTATAGAGTTCGGCACTTATTTCGTCAGCACTTCTTTTAATAACTGTTTCAGAAAAGCGTTGCGCAGCCATCGGAATCGATGCATGGCGCAAAAAGTCTAGAAGTTCTTGAGTGGGTTCTATCAGCGCTTCTTCCATATAATTCCCATAAAGAGAATACCACATAGGCATAGAGTCAATAATCGTGCCGTCTAAATCAAAAATTGCACCTTTAATTTTTTTCATAAAATCACCACCGATAAAAAACAGGGTTGCGGTGATATCCGCAACCCCCTTGTTCTTTTAAGAATATTATTCTTCTGTTGCAGATTCTTCTGCTTTTTCAGCAACCTCTTCTGCAACTTCTTCTGCTGCCGGAGCTTCTTCTGCTACTTCTTCAACTGGTAAAAGAGCACGGATAGAAAGTGCAATTTTTTTCTTATCCCAGTCAATTTCTGTAACTTTAGCTTCAACAGTTTCACCAATTTTGAGTTCCTTTGCAGGATCGTCAATTCTGCGGTTTGCAATTTGAGAAATATGAATTAAACCATCAACTCCAGGCACTATTTCTGCAAAAGCACCGTAAGGCATAATTCTTACGATTTTAACTGTTGCAGGTTCGCCTAACGCAATTTTAGATTTAACAATTTCCCAGGGGTTGTCCTCAGCCTTTTTAAAGCCTAAAGAAATTTTCTTTGTGTCTTCTTTGATGTCTTTAATATAAACTTCGATTGAATCGCCAACAGAAACAACATCCGCAGGATGTTTGATATGCTTCCAGCTGAGTTCTGAAACATGAACCAAACCGTCAACGCCGCCGATATCAACGAAAGCACCGAAGTTTGTAAGAGATTTAACAACACCTGTGTAGACTTTTCCTACTTCAGCTGAAGCCCAGAATTTTTCCTGAAGCTCTTTTTTCTGAGCGTCAAGAATAACTCTTACAGAACCAACTAAGCGTTTCCTCCTGTCATTTATATCAATGATTTTAAAAGCAACTACCTTTCCTACAAATTCAGAAAGATCAGCATCTCTCTTTTCAGATGCCTGTGACGCGGGAACGAATACCTTGTAACCTTTGTAGTTTACAATCATACCTTTGTTTACTACATCTGTTACCTTTCCTTCTAAAATTTCACCCTCGTCTGCTGCTTTTTTCACATTTTCCCAAGTTTTAACTGTATCAAGCTTTCTCTTTGAAAGCATGATGTTGCCGTCAGCGTCATTTACGCGAACAACAAAAACCTCGATTTCATCTCCAACTTTACAAACAGAATCTGTTGTAGCATTTGGATCGTCAGAAATCTCGGCATCGGGAATAAATCCGTCCTGCTTTGCGCCTAAATCTACGATAACCTCATTGGGTCTTACCTCGATTACCGTACCTGTTACGATGTCGCCAGTGTTAAGAGTTTTTAATGACTCTTCCATCAAGGCTTCAAAGCTTTCAAAATTCTCCATC
>JAZSQN010000071.1:0-3750 GCA_045537995.1 Congzhengia sp.
TTATATTTTGAGGGTGACAGAAACACATCATACAGAATTTTACGAGCAGTCAAGAATCGTTTTGGTTCAACAAATGAAATCGGTGTGTTCGAAATGACAGGAAACGGTTTAAAAGAAGTAAAAAATCCATCATCTATGATGTTAGACGGAAGACCTGAAAAAACATCAGGCTCAACTGTAATATGTACGCTAGAGGGAACAAGACCTCTTCTTGCAGAAGTTCAAGCCTTAGTTTCACAAACTTTCTTCCCTGCTCCGCGCAGAATGATGACAGGTGCTGACTTTAACCGTGTAAATATGCTTATTGCAGTTTTAGAAAAGCGGGTAGGTTATAATCTTTCAAATCAGGACATTTATGTAAATATGGTTGGCGGAATTAAGATTTTTGAACCTGCGGCGGATTTAGGAATTATCTGCGCCATTGCTTCCGCTTTTAAAAATGCCGAAATACCACCTGATATTGCCTTTTTAGGCGAAGTTGGCTTAACGGGCGAGTTACGCTCAGTGGTACAGCTTGATAAACGATTAAACGAATTAAAAAAACTTGGATTTAAAAAGTGCATTGTTCCCGAATCGAATAAAAAAGGAATCGATATTCCTGATGGCATCGAAGTACTATATGCAAAAAATGTATTATCTGCATTGAAAATTTTGTTTTAATAGATAAAAAGAGCGTGCTATATGCACGCTCTTTTTATCTATTTTCTATTAGTTTTTTTACTTGCGGTAATCTGAAAAGCAACGCCGCACCTATGACAGTAAATATCATTTCAGGCAGCATATAACTTCCGTTATAAACTACAGAGTACCAATAAACATTCCATCCTTCAGGACACCATATTGCAAATACTATAGCTCCTGAAATAAAATGTGATACAAATCTTACAAAGCACGAAAGTGCTACACCTAATGAAATCCCTGTTGTTCCGCGTTTTCTCCATATGCCTGATAAGCCTAAAGCACCATAGGCAACTATATAGTCAAATATCAGACATCCTATCCATGTCCATGCCGTCATACCATAGCCCATTAGCTTTCCTAAGTCTAGCGCAATCTGCACAAAGGCATAAATAGTTGATACAAACAGTCCTGTTTTAGTCCCGTAGCAAATTGCAACTGCAGCAACCGGCAGCATACTCAAAAGCGTAATTGAACCACCTAATGGTAATTCATATACTTTCACCATAGAAAGTACGGATGATAACGCGATCATCACTGCAGAGAGGGTCATCTTTTTTGTTTTCATTTTTCTTTCTTCCTTTCGTATTAAAAATAAAAGATGCACCCAATCTGGGTGCACCTAAAATACGAAAGATATAAAGTAACTCCCTTCGTTGGCATTACCCAAATCAGGTTATAAGGGTCGAAGTTAGATTACTTCATCTCAGTCTGCTAAACAGACTCCCCTGTTAACAATTAGATTTTATCATTAATATTATCTTCTGTCAAGAGTATTTCTTGACTTTCTGTGTTTGCCACTGCAACAGGCAATGCAGTTTCAGAATCATAGGGTAAAACAATTGTAAAAGTACTTCCCTTTTCCTCTTCGCTTGAAACCTCAATATATCCTCCATGAAGTTTTACGGTATCCATAGCTATAGAAAGTCCCAAACCTGTGCCACCTGTGTCGCGCGCTCTTGCCTTATCAACACGATAGAATCTGTCAAAAATCTTTTGAATTTCTTCCTTAGGAATACCAATTCCCGTGTCTGTAATACGAACAAGTATATTTCCAAGATCCCGCATCAGCTCCATTTTTACAGAACCGCCGCTTTCGGTATATTTAATCGAATTGTCCGCTATATTGTAAATAGCCTCAGTAATACTGTCGCGATCTAAGGGAATTAATACATCATCTTCAGGCTTTGTAAATGTGAAATTTATCTCTTTATTTTGAGCCAATGGCAAAAGCTTATCGAATACTTCAAGAGCAATTTCCGAAACAGAATTCATTTCCTGCTTTATGCTATTTGCCTGATCCATTTTTGTAAGATCTAAAAGCCTTTGTACTATTCTTGTAAGTCTTTCAACTTCAGCACCCATATCGTTTAAAAACTCACGCAAAAACTTCGGATCCGGATTTTGTGTTTGTATCAAAGAATCAGATAAAAGTTTTATAATCGAAAGAGGTGTTTTTAACTCGTGAGATGCATCAGATACAAACGCTTTTCTTTTTTCTTCTAACTCGTCAACTCTTTCGATAAGCTCGTTAAATGCAACAACAAGTTCTCCAACCTCGTCTTTACTTGTAACCTCACATTTTTGAAGTTTATCCTTTGGCATATTTTTAATAAATGATGTGAGCTTATTTATCGGTTTTGTCAGTATTGTTGCAACAAAAACGCCCAAACCAAACACAAATATTATTAGAATTATACCAAAAATAAGCGTTGCTAATGTTATATGGGATACTACCTTTTCAATATCTTCTCCCAGCGATGTAACTAGTACCGCACCTACTGTTTTTCCATACTTAACGATTGGAACAGCAGCCTCTATAATCCATTCTCCACTCTTTTTATAATAGGTAGATGTGCTGTTGCTGTTCACCAAAACTCCAGTGACAGATTCGTCCAAAAATTTTCCAACATAGCTTCCTTCACTGTATGAATCATAGTGAACCTTTGTTAAACTATCTGTTATTATTACACGAAAACCACTCTCTACAGGCATGGTCTCCATTGTTTTTTGTATTTCGTACTCGTTAAAATCCGTGATATTAATGCTCGAAACAATATTCGCACGCATCAATACCTGTTGTTTTTTCTGTTCTAAAAGGTACATTCTTAATGTGCTTAATGTGTATGTCGCAAGTATCATCAGAACAAATAGTGCAATTATCAGATATGTGGCTACAATTTTATTTTTAATACTGAATAAATTGTCCTTAAATTTCTTTAAAATAGTAACCTACCCCCCATTTTGTATGTATAAAACGAGGTTCTGCGGGATTTTCTTCGATTTTTTCACGCAGGCGGCGAACATGGACATCAACAGTTCTTACATCTCCTGGATAGTCATAACCCCAGACAATATCTAATAGATTTTCTCTTGAATAAACCTTTCCTGCATTACATACAAAAAGGTCTATTAAGTCAAATTCCTTAGCTGTAAGTTCTATAATTTTTTCGCCTATTGCTACTCTTCTCAAATTATAATCAAGTGTAACACTGCCAACTGTAATCATAGATTCCTTTTTAGTATTATTGTCAACAGGTGTCATACGGCGTAAAACAGCCTTAACGCGTGCTTTTAATTCCAAAATATTAAACGGTTTTGTTAAATAGTCATCTGCGCCGTACTCTAAGCCTAATATTTTATCCATGTCCTCATTTTTTGCAGTAAGCATAATTATAGGAACATTTGAAAATTCACGGATTTTCTGGCAAACCTCATACCCGTCAATCTTAGGAAGCATAAGGTCTAAAATAATCAAATCTATGCTCTTATCGTATGCGGTTTTGATTGCCTCCTCACCGTCAAAAGCGGTAACAACAGTATATCCGTCCTGTTCAAAATTGTATTTTATTCCCTTAACCAGAAGCTTTTCGTCATCAACTATGAGTAATTTCACGGTCTTGCCTCCATTTCAATTATGTAAAATTATTTAAGTGCTGCTTTTATCTCGTCTACCTTATCAAGCTTTTCCCATGGAAGATTAACATCGCATCTTCCAAAATGTCCGTATGATGCTGTCTGCTTATATATCGGTCTTCTTAAATTGTAGTCAAGCTCAATACTTCCGATTGT
>JAZSQN010000124.1:0-3329 GCA_045537995.1 Congzhengia sp.
CTGAAAGGAGTTTTTCTTCAGTAGCAATATCAAGTGACGATGTAGCTTCATCTAAAAGCAGAACAGGAGCATCATAGTAAAGTGCTCTTGCAATAGCAAGACGCTGAACCTGTCCTTCCGAAAGCCCGTGACCTTTTTCGCCTAAAACGGTTTCAAAACCGTCAGGCATCTTATTAATATCATCTATAATCTGTGCTGCCGTGCACGCACGAATTACCTTGTCCTCATCAGGATTTTTATCCGCAAATGTCACATTATCACGAATAGTTCCTGATAATATCAAATTGCCTTGCGGAACATAGGAAAAAAGCCTCCTTGTCCCTGCGCAAAAATCAATTTCTTTGTTTCCTGCATTTATATATGCCTTTCCAGAATCAGGAGAAATCACCGAAAGCATAATCTTTGAAAGAGTGCTTTTTCCAGCGCCGGAAATTCCACAAAGCGCCACAAATTCACCTTTCCTTACTGTAAAGGTTACGCCCTTTAATACATTCACCTTTCCGTATGAGAAATCAACATTGTTGAATTCAATACTCTCAAATGATGATATATCTTCATCAGTAAACTCTATATCCGTTCTGTCTTCCTTTAAATTATCTAAATCAATAAGTCTTTCCGTAGAGGCTATAACCATATAACATTGAGGAAGAACAGAGGCAATCTCTCTAAACGGGGATTGTATCTGACCAACTAATGCAAGCATAGCGGTAACTGTACCAAAAGTAATTGTACCGATACTCAATCTGTAAACTCCCCATGCAAGCGCCGCATAATATCCCGCTGTCATCGCCAAGAAAAACAATATATTGGAAAGAATACCAATGGTAGAGCGCTTAACATTCAATCTGAAGTTTTCATACTGCAGCTCTACGGAATTGTCCTTCATCAGTTTTTCTTTCCCAAAAGCCTTAACAACTATAAAATTTTGTATTGTTTCCTGAAGGTGTGAACGGACCTTACCGTCACTTTCACGACATTTTAAATGAAGTGTTTTAATTTTTTTCTTATATATGTACGCCGCAACTAAAACCACAGGACCAAAGCACAAACAAAATAAAGCAAATGGTCTGTCTAATCTGTAAAGCGCAATAAAACTAAAGATAATTGTAGCAAGCAAAGAAACAACATTAGGAATTATTTCCGTTGTTTTTTCTGATAAAAGCGAGACATCACTAACTAGTCTGTTTAAAACCTCACCAGAATGAATCTTTGATAATTCTCCATAATCTTTTCTTAATAATTTATAGAAAAGCTCTGTACGGACCGACATAGCGAGCTTTCCGCTTACAGTAATATGAATTCTTATGTATATAATCTGCAGCATCAGCTGGATTATCAAAAATATAATTAGCTTTACCGCACTATCTTTTAAGCTGCCTTCTGCCTGGTTTGTAGCAATATCAATAAGACTTTTAGAAACCAGTGAAAACTGCACATTTATATACGAAATTGCAATTACAATTACAACAAGCAACAATATGTATGGTATAAAGGCGCGGACACGGTTTAAAATCCATTTACCTGCTTCGGATTTTTTATTTTCCATATAAACCCGCCTTTCAATATTTTATATCCTATAATCTTATACTATTCTGCCAAAAAATTGTGAGTTTTGAGAAGGTCTGCAAAATCGACAACATCTGCAATCACTTCTTCACTCGTAATACCATACTCTTCTGCCAACGCTTCAGCTAATTCATAGACCGTTTTTTCATCGGTCAACTGTTGCCATAAAAAAGCACCACTTTCATTTAAAGATACAGCAACCGCAAAGTCTACTATGTTATCTCCTGTTGGGACAACTATATAATCGTCTAATATTTTTTTTAGCATAAATCCGTCTTTAAGTTTCATAGTTTCCCCCAAAAACAGGCATAATTATACCTATAATTCTACTACATATCAAAAGTATAACATAGCGATTTTTTAAAGTCAAGCGTTTTTTTGTGAATATTGCAAAAATATTTCAATTATATTTCAATTATTTTGTTGAAAACCGCAAGAATAACAAAAACCGGCAAAAACTTGGTGAATACTGGGTTTTTGTCGGTTTTTTCTCATTTAATGTCATTAATATCGTACGGTGTTGTTTGATAGACGAAATAAAATAATCAATTATTATTTTTATCATATCTAAAATCCTTTATTTATGGGGCTTTCACAAAATTGTAACTCCATTTTTATCCCCATAACTCCACCTATACTCCACAATTAATGAATATTTTTGACTGTTTTTCGTATATATTATAACAACTTTTGTCATAACGTTCTTCAACTAAACTATTTTCAAACTCTTCATTATTTACATGCGCCAATGCCTTGTCGAGTTTATCCATCTCAGAACTCATATGTTCTGGGAATACGGTTGTATATAAATCCATTGTCATTTGTAATGTAGCATGTCCTAAATAAGCTTGAACTGTTTTAGGTTTGATTCCTGCTTCAAAACATCTTGTAGCAAATGTATGTCTAAAACAATGACAAGAAAATGTTTGAATTTCGTCAAGAATATCTCTTGTTGTATTAATTTCATCTACAATTCTTTTAATTGCATCACACACAACTTGAGCATTTAATGGAGTATTCATAGTTGTTGTAAATAACAAGTCTAGAAACTGCTCTTCTGGTCTCTTGCTCGCTGGTGCCTTATTTTCAACAACTCTTTTTTGCATAAATTGTTTCTTTAAAGCAATTTCACATTGTTTGTTTATTGGTATGTCTCTATAGCTCGTTTTTGTTTTGGGCGGTTCAAAATGAAAAGTTTTACATGTGTCATTTTCATATTTTTGATATACGAGTGTTCTTGTTATGTGTATTACACCATTCTCCCAATCTATATCGCTCCATCTTAAAGCAGCCAATTCGCCTACTCTCATTCCTGTTTGTACAGCTACAGTAAAAAAGTTATCGTAAAATGTTCCCTTGCAACAATTAAAGAAGTCAACTTGTTCCTCTACTGTTAACACGCGTCTTTCTACGTCTTTATCTCTGTGAACGGCAACTCCTCTTGCAGGATTTCTTCTTACAAACTCATCAATCATAGCTTTATTAAACATATCTACGAGCAATAGTTTTACCTTGTTTAATGTTTCATACTGGTATCCTTGTTTTTTTAACGCTTTAATTAACTCTCTAATTTGTAATTGATTTATATTTTGTATGGCTATTCTACCAAGCGTCGGTGAAATATGTTTTCTATACACTGTATTGTAATACATTTTCGTGTTTTCTCTGATAAAATCACACTTATAGACATTCATCCATTTTTCATACCAGTCATCTAGTTTAATATTATTTCTAATATTTATTTCTTTTTCATCTTCATAAAT
>JAZSQN010000162.1:0-5943 GCA_045537995.1 Congzhengia sp.
GGTATATATCCTGCCTTTTCAATTGCATCGCAAATAAGCTCAAGCGCTTCTTCATCAGATTTTAAATTAGGAGCAAATCCTCCCTCATCACCCACCGCAGTTGAGTAATTTTTAGACTTCAGCACTTTTTTTAAGCTGTGAAAAACTTCTGTGGATTTTCTTATAGCCTCACAAAAGTGCTTTTCACCTGTAGGCATAATCATAAATTCCTGAAGATTCACACTGTTATCAGCGTGCTTGCCGCCATTCAAAATATTCATCATCGGCACAGGCAAAACATGCGCATTTGCTCCTCCTATATATCGGTATAAGCTTATGCCTAAGCTTGCTGCCGCTGCTTTTGCCGAAGCTAAAGACACTGCAAGTATCGCATTTGCACCAAAATTTCCTTTATTTTCTGTGCCGTCCTCTTTTATCATTACACGGTCAATTTCTCTCTGATTTAACACATTTAGCCCTAAAATTGCATCTGCAATTTCATTATTTACCTTTGAAACTGCTTTTTTAACACCTAATCCGTTATAGCGTTCTTTATCACCGTCACGAAGCTCCACCGCTTCATATGCACCTGTTGAAGCACCTGAAGGAACTGATGCGCGTGCCATAACGCCCTCTTCGGTTATAACTGTTGCTTCTACGGTAGGATTTCCTCGTGAATCTAGAATTTCTTTTGCATAAACATCCGCAATTTCAATGTAGTCCATACTTTTACCTCCAAATTTATGCATTAAAAAAATGCACATTCTAGTAAATAGAATGTGCATTTTTTTCTTATTTTATTTATATAATTATGCTTTTTCCTGTCATCTCGGCAGGCTGTTCCAATTCCAAAATTTTAAGCATTGTAGGAGCAATATCTGCTAAAACTCCGTCTTCTCTGAGCTTAACATCTCCGCAACCCACTACAATAAACGGAACAGGAAATGTAGTGTGTGCAGTAAAAGGACCGTTATTTTCAGGATCTATCATTTGGTCTGCATTACCGTGATCGGCTGTAATTAACATTGCACCGCCCATCGAAAGAACTTTTTCGACTACCCTTCCTACGCAAGTATCTACCGTTTCAACCGCCTTAACTGCGCAGTCAATAATTCCTGTATGGCCTACCATGTCGCAGTTTGCATAGTTTAAAATAATAACATCAAGATTTCCTTCATCCAACTTTTCCATCAATTTGTCAGTTACTTCATATGCACTCATTTCAGGTTGCAAATCATAAGTAGCAACCTTAGGAGAGTTAATTAAAGCCCTGTCTTCACCCTCTGAAACCTTTTCAACACCGCCGTTAAAGAAAAATGTAACATGTGCATATTTTTCAGTTTCTGCAATTCTTAACTGTTTTTTACCCTTTAAACTTAAATACTCTCCTAATGTGTTTGTTAAAACCTGAGGTTTAAACGCAACATCTACATTGGGCATTGTTTTATCATACTGCGTCATACATACAAAATATGTTTTAAAGAATTCTCTTGAAAAACCGTTAAAATCGGGGTCAACAATTGTTCTTGTGATTTCTCTTGCTCTGTCGGGTCTGAAATTTGCAAAAACTACGCTGTCGTTTTCACATATTTTACCAACAGGCACTCCGTTTTCAACAATAACTGTCGGAACAACGAACTCATCTGTAATTTCATTCTCATAGGATTTGGAAACTGCACAAACTCCGCACTCAGCAATTTCACCCTCGCCTTTTACCATTGCTCTATAAGCTTTTTCTACTCTATCCCAACGGTTGTCACGGTCCATAGCATAATATCTTCCCATAACTGTTGCGATTTTTCCTGTACCTATTTGTTCTAACTTCTCTGTCATATCACGCACAAAGTCTTTGCCTGATGACGGCGGAACATCTCGTCCGTCTAAGAAACAATGGACAAAAACTTTTGTAAGTCCCATTCTTTTTGCCAGCTCTACAATACCGTAAATGTGAGTGATGTGGCTGTGAACACCGCCGTCTGACAAAAGTCCTAAAATATGGAACGCACTGTTGTTCTTTTTACAGTTTTCAACAGCTTTAAGCAAGGCTTCATTTTCAAAAAAGTCACCGTCAGCAATTGATTTTGTAATTCTTGTTAATTCCTGATAGACTATTCTTCCCGCGCCAATATTTGTGTGGCCAACTTCACTATTTCCCATCTGTCCATCGGGCAAACCTACTGCCATACCGCTTGCAGCTAAAGTTGTATTAGGGTATGTTTTAAAAAGATTATCTAGATTAGGAGTTTTTGCCATATCTACAGCATTTCCTGTCTTTTTGGAATTAATCCCAAATCCATCCATTATGCATAATAATAAAGGTTTTTTCATTTATATCATCCTTATTCTGTGAAAAAGGCTGCGGTTTCGCAGCCTTTTTAAATTATTTATTCCAGTTTGTAATCTTTGAAAAGTCGGGAGCTTTAAGTGAAGCACCGCCTATTAAGCCACCGTCAATGTTTGGCTTAGATAAAAGTTCATTTGCATTTGCTGCATTCATACTGCCGCCATACTGAATACGGATAGCTTCTGCTGTTGGGGCATCATATAACTCTTTGATTGTTTCACGAATGAGTGCACAAACTTCTTCAGCCTGGTCTGCTGTAGCGGTTTTGCCTGTACCGATAGCCCAGATTGGTTCGTATGCGATAACAACCTTTTTAGCATCAGCAGCACTGATGTCTGCCATATCGAGCTTTATCTGCATACGGATATGCTCTTTCATAACGCCTGCTTCTCTTTGCTCTAATGTCTCGCCGCAGCACATAATAGGTGTTAATCCCTTTTGTAGCGCTTTTTTAACCTTTTTATTTACAGTCTCATCAGTTTCTGCAAAATATTCGCGTCTTTCAGAGTGACCGATTATAACATACTGAACGCCTAGATCCAACAGCATATCAGCTGCAATCTCGCCTGTGTATGCGCCACTTTCTTCCCAGTGCAAATTTTGGGCACCTACGCCAATATTTGTACCCTTTGTTAATTCTGTAGCAACGCTCAAATCAATAGCAGGTGTACAAATAACCACATCTGCATCCGAATCAGAAACTAAAGGAATAAGTTCGTTAATTAATTCCTTAGCCTGAGAAGGTGTCTTATTCATCTTCCAGTTGCCTGCAATAATCTTTTTTCTAGCCAATTTTATGTCCTCCTATTTATGAAATTATTTATCTGTCAAACATACAATACCAGGAAGGTCTTTGCCTTCTAAGTATTCTAATGATGCTCCGCCGCCTGTTGAAATATGGCTCATTTTATCGCCTAAGCCCGCCTGGTTAACCGCAGCAACACTATCACCGCCACCAATAACTGTTGTAGCGTCAAGTTCTGCTAGTTTTTTAGCTATTGTGTTTGTACCATTAGCAAAGTTAGGCATTTCAAACACACCCATAGGTCCATTCCAAACAACTGTTTTTGCATCAGAAATAGCCTGTGAGAATAACTCAATAGATTTAGGACCGATATCTAAGCCCATAAAGCCTTCAGGGATATTTCCTTCAACTACTTTGGACTCTGCATCATTGTTAAATTCCTTTGCTACTACTGTATCTACAGGAAGTAAAATCTTATCGCCTGCAGCATCTAACATCTTTTTAGCATAATCAATGTAATCAGGTTCAAGTAATGATGTGCCTGTTGTTTTACCCTGCGCTGCAAAGAATGTATATGCCATACCGCCGCCAATAATTAATTTATCGACCTTCTTTAAGAGGTTTTCAATAACTGAAATTTTAGAAGAAACTTTAGAACCACCTAAAATTGCAACCAAAGGACGAACAGGTGAGTTCACTGCATTTCCTAAAAATTCGATTTCCTTCTGAATTAAATAGCCCGCAACAGAGCACTCTACATATTTTGAAACACCTACATTTGAGCAATGTGCACGATGAGCTGTACCAAAAGCATCGTTTACAAATACATCAGCTAAAGACGCCAACTCTTTTGAAAAATCGTCTACATTCTTTGTCTCTTCAGCTCTGTAGCGTGTGTTCTGAAGCAATACAACATCGCCTTCACCCATCTTTTCAATAGCTGCTTTTGCATTTTCGCCAACTACATTATCATCAGCTGCAAAAACTACTTCTTTTCCAAGTTTTTCAGATAAGCTCTTTGCAACAGGAGCAAGTGAAAGCTCAGGTTTTGGCTCACCTTTTGGTTTTCCCATATGCGAACAAAGAATAACTTTTGCTCCTTCACTAATCAAATACTTAATTGTAGGAAGCGATCCTACAATTCTGTTTTCATCTGTAATTTCAAGTTTTTCGTTTAAAGGCACATTAAAGTCACAACGAACCAGAACCCTTTTGCCTTTTACTGAAATGTCTTCGACTGTTAATTTCATATTTTTCACCTCATATATATTATATAGACTTATAGACAAAATTCACCAATCATTATATTATATTCAGTTCCAAATTTCAAGAGTATTTTACTATTTATAAATATTTTTTTAAGTTTTAATTTTTTTAGTGCTTTTCTTTAAATTTTATGATATACTTAAATCGGTGAGTAAAATGTTTGGATATATAAAGGTCAACAAGGATGAACTTAAGGTTAAAGAATATAATGTCTTTAAATCATACTATTGCGGTCTTTGTATGACGCTAAAGAGTGAATATGGCTATTTTTCCCGATTTGGGCTAAATTATGACTCCGTTTTTTTAGCGCTTCTTTTGTCTTCTGTATCAGGTGACAAATATGATTGTGATCGTAAAATCTGCATTGCGCACCCTTTAAACAAAAAACCAATCATGAAAACAAATCGTTCCCTTTCATACAGTGCTGCAGTGATGATTATTCTCGCTCTTTTAAAATTGGAAGACGATATAAAAGACGAGCATTCAATAAAATCCGCACTTTTATATTTTGCTCTTTTAAATGCTAAAAGAAAGGTCAAAAAAAACTATGGACCTCTTTATAAGGTCTGCAGTGAACAAATAAATAAATTAAGCGTTTTAGAGAAAAATAACTGTTGTGATATTGATGAGCTCTCAGATACTTTTGCCAATATTTTAAAAATTCTTTTTGTACCCGATTTTATAGAAAACGAAGAAACAAAAAGAATTCTCGCTCACATTGGCTATATGTTAGGGCGTTTTATTTACATTTTGGATGCTTATGAAGATATCAAAAAAGATAAAATCAAAAAGAATTTTAATCCTTTTTTAGCATCGGGTAATATACCCAAAACGGAAAATATATTAGAACTTTTAACTTTTAATTTAAGCAGTATTGCAAATAGTTATGAACTTTTAGATATAAAAATAAATAAACCAATTCTAGATAACATTATATATCTTGGTTTATCAGGTGTTTTAGATAAAACTGTAAAAGGAGAAGAAAAAAATGCGTGACCCTTATGAAGTTTTAGGCGTGCCGCGAAACGCTACACAGGATGAGATTAAATCTGCTTACAAAAAATTAGCAAAACAGTATCATCCCGATAAATATATCGGAAACCCATTAGCAGACCTCGCATCAGAAAAATTTAAAGAAATCAATGAAGCATACGAAAGTCTATCGGGCAACAATGCAAACAGCTACTCATATAACACAGGTACAAGCAGTGCAGGGATATTTGCTAAAATAAGAAACTGTATAAATATGAATTCCATAGACGAGGCCGAAAACCTTTTAAATTCAACATCCGAAAGAAATGCCGAGTGGTTTTATCTAAAAGGTTTAGTTTGTTTAAGGCGCGGCTGGCACGCTCAGGGAATTAATTTTATCCGTCAGGCTGTAAATCTTGAACCTTCTAATTCGGAATATAGAAAAACTCTAAATGCAGTAGAAAATCAGACTCGTGAATACAGAAGCGTAGGCGCAGGAATGTCTAACGATACACTTTGTAACTGTTGCTCAAATCTCATCTGCGCAGACTGTTGTTGCGAGCTGCTCGGCGGTGATTTAATAAGCTGTTGCTAACGAGGTGATACAATGACCAAAAAAATTACTGTAGCAACTATA
>JAZSQN010000014.1:0-8383 GCA_045537995.1 Congzhengia sp.
AGTATAGTCCAAATAGACGGCGAGGTTTTGGTTGTTTCGCAATTTACACTCTATGCCGATTGCAAAAAAGGAAACAGACCGAGTTTTATAAACGCGGGAAAGCCCGAAATGGCAGAAAAACTTTACGAATATATTTTAAAAAAGTGCAGTGAAGTTTTTAAAGGTGTTCAGGCAGGAATTTTTGGTGCAGATATGAAGGTTTCATTAATAAATGACGGTCCGTTTACTTTGGTACTTGACAGTGATGACATATTAAAATAAAAACCGCCCAAAGGACTCTCTTTGGGCGGTTTTTATTTTTTGTCCGAAGATGGCGGATGGGAAAACATTTTAACATATGCTTTATAAAATGATGAGTAATCAGTATATCCGCATTCGGTATAGATTTTAGTAGGATTTTTTCCTTCGGAAATAAGTTTGTGAGCGTATATCATACGCTTTTCTGTAACATATTTATGCAAAGGCACTCCAAGCTCTGTTTTAAAACAGTTAAAAAGAGTAGATGACGACACAAACATTTCTTTTGCGATATCTTCAATGCAAATTGGAGAGGTAAATTTTGCATCTATATATTGTATGCATTTTGAAATCAATTTTTCGTTGGCTCTGAGTGCCGGAGTAACAATTTCGTTACTGCCCGAAAAAATTTCACAAATCAAAGAAAGAAACGAGCCGTAAAGAAAAACCTCAGTGCTTTCGTTTTTCTTCCCATGCAATGTCTGGCACATGCGATTTAAGATATGTCTGATATTAATGTTAACATCTTTTATAATCTTAATTTCAGACATTGTTGAGGGAAGTAAATCTTTAATAGCATCAATATCAGGAAAACTTATTACCAGTCTGGTATAGTTTTCCTGATTTTTTATGCGAAAATTATGATACATTTCCTTTGGTATTATAAGGAGGGTTTCTTTGTTTAAGTTCTCCTTAAAGTTTTCCGATAAAAAAGTTGCATCTCCGTCCATATAATATAAAATCTCATGAAAGGGATGTATCTCGTTTCCGCTTGCGAGCGATTTTCCTTTTGCGTATCTGAAAAATATTTGGTTAAAATTTAGTTTTTCTTCAAAAAAATTGTTCATATAAATATTATAATATAATTTTATATTTTTTGCAATGTTTTTATGTTTTTTTCAATATACTTTTCAAAAATTATATGGTATTCTAAGCTTGTAAAATATTTACAGGAGGGGAAAATGCGTAATAAAGTTATCGAAGTAATCGAAAATGAAAAAATTATTGTAATTGTTCGTGGAGTGGAAAAAGAAAAACTCCTTCCTCTTTGCGAAGCAATGTATGAAGGCGGAATACGCCTTTTGGAAGTGACATTTGATGCGAGTGGAAAAGTCAGCGATGAAGAAACAGCACAAAACATAAGAATCCTTTCGGAAAGTTTTAAGGACAGGATGTTTATTGGTGCCGGAACTGTTTTGACACAAGCTCAAGTGCAACTTGTAAAAAATGCAGGCGGAAGTTTTATTATTTCACCTAATGCGGATGCCGATGTCATTAAAAAAACGCGTGAACTCGATATGGTTTCAATGCCGGGTGCGCTTACTCCCACAGAAATCCAATCGGCACATCTTTTAGGTGCAGATTTTGTCAAGCTTTTTCCTGCAACAAATTTTGGACCCGACTACATAAAAGCAGTAAAAGCACCGCTTAGTCATATTAAATTTACGGCGGTTGGCGGCATTGATGAAAACAATATATCAGACTATATTAAAGTAGGCGTGTCAGGTTTTGGTATAGGAACAAACATTGTAAATAAGAAAATGCTTTTAGAAAATGATTTTGCAGGAATCACAGAACTTGCAAAAAAATATGTTAGCGCAGTAAAATAAAGGAGAGAAAAAATGAGTAAGATAATAACATTTGGCGAAGTTATGCTTAGATTTAATCCCGAAGGATATCTTCGTTTAGTACAGGCAGACAAATTTGAAGTAAATTTAGCAGGTGGAGAAGCAAATGTTGCTGTATCTTTAGCAAATTATGGTGAAGATGCGGCGTATGTAACAAAGGTACCCTCACACGAAATCGGAGATTTTGTTATAAGAGAGATGAGAAGAAACGGCGTTGATACAAGTCTTATCTTAAGAGGAGGGAAAAGACTGGGAACATTTTATCTGGAAAAGGGTGCATCCCAAAGACCCTCTAAGGTAATATATGACCGCGAAAATTCATCAATTGCTACGGCTGAACCTGAGGAATTTAACTGGAATGAAATATTTAAAGATGCAAAGTGGTTCCATTTTACAGGAATTACTCCTGCTCTTAGCGACAATATGACAAAAGCGTGTCTTGATGCCTGCATCGCAGCTAAAAAGATGGGAATAACAGTAAGCTGTGACCTTAATTATCGCAGTAAATTATGGTCAAAAGAGGCTGCGGGCAAAGTTATGTCAGAGTTGATGCAATATGTTGATGTATGTATTGCAAACGAGCAGGACGCTTCTGATGTTTTTGGAATCAATGCGGCGCACACAGATATTGACAGCGGAAATTTGGATTATGATGCATATATCGATGTTGCGCGTCAGTTAACAAAAAGATTTGGATTCAAAAAAGTGGCGATTACACTTCGCGGAAGTCTTTCTGCAAGCAGAAATACTTGGGCAGGAATGCTTTATAACGGAAAAACAGATAGTGCAGAATTTTCAATAGAATACGATATTTTAATTGTAGACCGTGTAGGAGGAGGAGATTCCTTTGGCGGTGCATTGATTTATTCTCTTACATCCGGATACGAAGATAAAAAAGCTATAGAATTCGCGGCAGCGGCTTCGTGCTTAAAGCACACAATTGAACATGATTTTAATATGGTAAGTGTTAAAGAGGTTGAAACATTAGCTGCAGGAAACGGTTCAGGCAGAGTACAAAGATAATAAAAACCCCCCGTAATACGAGAGTATTACGGGGGTTTTGTCTTTAATTATTTTAGAAATCTACTTCTGTGCCGTAGAATGTGCATTTATAAAGTTTTTCCATCTGTTCAGGTGTGATAGCTCTGGGGTTTGATCCTGTGCAAGCATCTAAAACTGCATTCTTTGCAATTTCAGGTAATTTCGCCAAGAATTCATCTTCTTTTACACCAAATTCCTGAATTGTCTTCGGAATGCCCATAGCACGGTTAAACTCTTCGATTTTTGCAATTAAAGCTTCAACCTGTGATTTCTCAGAAGCGCCGCCTAATCCTACTCTGCGAGCGATATCAGCATATCTTCTCATTGCTTCAGGATTGTGCGCGTTGTATTTAATTACATAGGGAAGGTAAATAGCATTTGCACAACCATGAGGAATATGACCTGTTGAGAATGCTGCGCCTGTTTTGTGAGCCATTGAATGAACTATACCAAGTAATGCATTTGTAAATGCCTGACCTGCTAAGCACTGTGCGTAGTGCATCTGTTCTCTTGCGTCCATATCCTTTTTATATGAAGCAGGAAGGTAATCAAATACCATTTCAATTGCTTTTATTGCTAAAGGATCAGTAAAAGGACTGTTTAAAGTAGAAACATATGCTTCGATAGCGTGTGTCAACGCATCCATACCTGTGTATGCAACCTGAACTGTAGGCAAGCCTTCAACAAGGTCAGGATCAACAATAGCAACATCAGGTGTGATTTCAAAGTCTGCCAGAGGATATTTAATACCCTTAGAGTAATCTGTAATAACTGCAAAAGCTGTTACTTCTGTAGCTGTACCTGATGTTGAAGGAATAGCACAGAATTTAGCTTTTGTACGGAGTTTGGGGAAGTTAAACGGAATGCAGAGGTCTTCAAATGTTGTGTCAGGATATTCATAAAATGCCCACATAGCCTTTGCTGCATCGATGGGTGAACCACCGCCGATAGAAACGATCCAGTCAGGCTCGAAATCTTTCATAGCCTGTGCACCCTTCATAACTGTTTCAACTGAAGGATCGGGTTCAACGCCTTCAAAGAATGTAACTTCCATGCCGCCTTCTTCCAAATAAGCCTTTGCCTTGTCTAAAAATCCGCCTTTTCTCATCGAGCTGCCACCTGATACGATGATAGCTTTCTTGCCGCCGAGATTTTTAAGGTTTTCCAATGAACCGCTACCGTAGTAGAGGTCTCTGGGTAAAGTAAATCTTGCCATTTTTTTCCGCCTCCTAAAAATTGATAATTAAATATTGATAAAATATTATCGATATATTCATCATAACACTTTTGTTCAGAAAATTCAATAGTAAATTTAAAAATTTTTTATCATTTTTCAACAAATATTTACATTAAAGTTTATATATGTTATACTAATTGCGAGGTGAGTAAAGTGAAAGAGGAATTAATAAAGAGAATAAACCTTCTTGCAAAGAAGTCTAAAGAAGAGGGTTTGACCGATGAAGAAAAAACGGAGCAAGCCCAACTCCGTCAGCAATATATAATCGAATTCAGGCAGGGAGTAAAAAACACCCTTGATAATGTTTATGTTCTGGATAAAAACGGAGAGAAGAAGAAAATAACTAAAAAATCAAATAATTCTTATGGTGCATAGTTAAAGCGGCAGTTGGTTTTGTGCATTTTTCATGTCATTTAAAGCAAAAAAGTCATATCCTTCTTATTTTTATATCTAAAAATGGGAAAAAACATCGATATTTTGTTCGATTTTGTTAAATATATTGGAATAACTTACCAAAAAACTAACAAAAAATTATAAAAAAAGTACAAAAAAAAGTAAAAAAAGTATTGCAATTTTACCATAGAGTATGTTAAAATAAAGTATACTGTTAAAAGTGCGTGTTTGTTCGTACATTTAATATCAAATGCATGTTTTTAAAACAAGGCAAACAATTAGAACTAATGGTAGAGGAGAGGGTATTCTTTGAAAAAGTCAGCAACAATAGTAAGTGATGCTTATCTTCCGAAAAAGAAAAATTTGAGTGCGAAGGTTTGGTCAAGTCTTCCGCTACTCCTTATGATTCTTCCCGGATTTATCGCGTTACTTTTATTTGCATACAAACCTATGTATGGCGTATTAATAGCGTTTAAGGACTATAAGTTTAAGCTCGGTGTATTAGGCAGTCCGTGGGCAGACAACTTTGGTATGGAACACTTCATTAAGCTGTTCTCCGGTAACGAATTTTTGAGTGTATTGAAAAATACAGTATGGCTCAGCTTACTCCGTATTGTTTTTGGTTGGCCGATGCCTATAATATTGGCTCTGTTACTTAATGAACTTCGTTCCGCTTGGTTTAAAAAGCTGGCCCAAACATTTACATACATTCCGTACTTTTTCTCTTGGGTAGTATTGGCAGGTATCTTCAGAATGATATTTGCTACTGAGGGTCCAATTAATATGATTATGGGAATGTTGGGATTTGACCCTGTACCGTTTTACAGCAGTAATATTCCGTTTATCGTGTTACTTATTGTTACTTATACATGGCAGAGTATGGGTAGCGGTGCCATAGTTTATATAGCGGCATTAGCAGGTGTTGATGAATCTCTCTACGAAGCAGCTTATATAGATGGTGCAAGTAAATGGAAACAAGTAATACATATTACGATACCAAGTATCATGGGTACAATTACTACAGTATGGATTATGGGTCTTGCACATGTATTGAGTGGTGGATTTGACCAGATATACAATATGTACAATTATGCAGTTTATGAAGTTGCGGACATCTTAGATACTTACTCAATACGTCTTTTATATGGTGGCCGTTATGAACTAGGTACAGCGTTAGGCTTGTTTAAATCATTAGTAGGTCTTACATTTGTGCTTGGTGCAAACTGGATAATCAAAAAAATTAGTAGCGATGAATACGGTATTTTATAAGGAGGGATAGAAAATGGTACAACGCTCAAAAGGTGAAAAAATATTTAATGTGTTTAATTATATTTTCCTGGCAGTGCTCTCTTTTACGACGCTCTATCCGTTCTTATATACATTGACAATTTCAATTAGTACAAGAGATATAGCCGGAACAGTAGGTTTTCATGTTCTTCCTACATGGGGTAAAATAAGCTTTGATGCATACGAGCTTGTTTTCCAGAATGAATTAATTTGGACAGCTTACGGATATACAATTTTCAGAACAGTTGTAGGTACAGTGCTTTCTGTATTGGTTACATGCTTCTACGGATATGCAATATCAAGACCTAACCTTGTTTGGAAAAAGTTCTTCGTTACATTCCTTATGATTACAACATTTTTCTCAGGTGGTCAGATTCCTACATACTTAAACATTAAGGATTTAGGACTTATTGACAATGTGTGGGTATATATTCTTCCCGCTTTGGTGACAGCTTATTATGTAATTATCGCTCGTTCATTCTTCTCTGATTTACCTGAAGCTTTAAACGAATCAGCTAAAATTGACGGTGCAGGAGAATTTAGAATATTCTTTAAAATTATTGTTCCGCTTTCAAAGCCAGTTATTATGACATTGGCATTATGGATTGCGGTTAACCACTGGAATTCATGGTTTGACAGTATGATGTATATGACTAATAGCAAAAAGGCTGTTGTTCAAGAGTACATCCGTCGTATTGTAAATGAGGCAACAGACTCAATGACCGATGTAGGTGCAGACCCGAATGCTGCTGAAAATCTTACACCGGATACAGTAAGATCTGCGTCAATTATGGTTACTGTTATTCCGATATTATCTTTCTACCCCTTTATCCAGAGATACTTTATTAAGGGTGTAACACTTGGTGCTGTTAAAGGTTAATGTCAGTTGACATTATACTATAAAGGAAATTAATTTTTAAGGAGGTTTATTTCATGAAAATGAAAAAAGTTATCAGCATAGCTTTAGCGTTAGTTTTAGCTATCGGTATGTTAGCCGGCTGTGGCGGTGGTAGCGGCTCAGAAGCAGCTCAGAATTTTGCTGAAACAGATGAAAAGTTAACACTTACATGGCTTGGTTATCCTGTTTCTCACGGTTGTGAGGAAGGTACATACCCAGAAACAGTTCTTGAAGAAAGGTTTAATGTAGATATTAAGCCCTTATTCTACGAACAGGGTACATATCAGGACAAGAAAACAATGCTTATGGCAGGCGGAGAAGTTCCTGACCTCGTTTATGAGCTTGATCCTATCAATGTTTTCGCAGATGCTGACCAGGATTTAATCGTTGAGCTTCCCTACGAAACAATTGAGAAGTACGCTCCTCAGCTTTATGCATATCTTAATGAGTATTCACCTGCAGTATGGTCATACTCAAGATATGAAGATACAAACTGGGGTGTTCCCAATGTTGACCATGCAGGCGGTATGTCGGGTACAGTTGTTTACCGTGCAGACTGGCTTGAAAAATTTGGTTTAGATGTTCCTGAAACACTTGATGAAATGCACGATGCTTTATACAAGTTCGTACATGAAGATCCCGATGGCAATGGTAAAGACGATACATACGGTATGGCTCCTTACCAGCCCTCATATCACAAGTACTTCAGTGAAATCTTTGGTGCATACGGCGTTCTTCCCTTTGACTGGCAGGAAGTTGACGGCAAAATCGTTTACGGCGGTTTAAGAGAAGAAACAGAAGATGCATTACAGCTTTTAGCTGACTGGTATAAAGATGGTCTTATCCATCCTGACTTTATCGCAGGTGTTGAAACATCAAAACTCTACACAGGCGGTCAGCTTGGTTATATGACAGACTCACGCTACCAGGATCCTACAGTATCTTCATCAAGAATTGCTACAATCAGACAGAGAACACCTTCAGCTAAAGAAGCGTTTGCTTTACCACCCAAAGGTCCTGACGGCTTAAGAGGTACAAGAATCTGGGGTGTTGCTTGTCATGTTGCTTCATTCGGTAAAACAGAAGGATACGGAGCTAAGGTTCCGAGAATGCTTCAGATGTTTGAAGGAATGTTCACAGACGATGCTCTTATGACACAGGTTAGACTCGGTGAAGAAAACAAACATTATGTAAATGTTGATGGTGCTGCAACACAGAGCATGTATACATGGGATATGACACCTGAATACAGAGACGGTAACGAAAGAAGACTTGCAGGTCTTGCTGGTTCATTCAACGGTCCTTCATTCTTCTCACCTATCGCTCCTAAAGATGAGTTATATACCAACACATTATCAGATGCTTACAAGACATGGATTGATACATATACATCAGAAGATGCAGTATTACACGATGCATTCTTTAAAGTTGATGTTATCTCATCAGCTGCTGATTATATGGAAGATTTAAGAAATAAGCAGATGAAATTAATCTCTGATATCATTCAGGGAACAAAACCAGCTGATCAGTATATTGAAGAGTTCACAAAACTCTGGAATAGCGGTGGCGGCGAAGAAATGCTTGCTGAAGCTAGAGAATATCAGGATACAGTTGAACAGATTTATAAGGAACTTAAAATTAAATAATTTTAGTTACTTTTAC
>JAZSQN010000064.1:0-8406 GCA_045537995.1 Congzhengia sp.
AATTAAAAGACTACTTAGAATAAATTACACCTCATGCAAATTATTGCATGAGGTGTTTCATTTTGTATCATTATGTCACATCGAATTTTGACGAATAGCGGTGTAATCTGTAGAATGACGAAACATCTTCCAAAAGTTTCCAAATAATTTACATTTTTTGGAAAAAAGTACTTGAAATTACAAAATACCCATGCTATAATATCATTATAGAAATTGTAAATTATTTCCAATTCATATTTTAGGAGGATAAAAATGATAAAATTAATTTCCATTGATGACAATGCAGAAGTAAGACAAGGCTTAAAAGAGTATTTTGACAGAGTAGCCGACATAGAATATGTAGGCAGTGCAGATAATGGTGAGAGCGGATATGAGCTTATAAAAAAAGAGAATCCTGATATTGTAATTTTAGATATTGTAATGCCCAAAATGGATGGATTAGGACTTTTAGAAAAGCTGTCTTGTGAAAATATAAACACCTGTATCATTATGTATTCTGCAATAGGTAATGACAAAGTTGTGCAAAGGGCATTTTCACTCGGAGCACAATACTATATAATGAAGCCTTGTGCCTACTCTGATATCGAAATGCAAATAAGACAGGCGGTTTTTCCTACAGTAAATGTTTCTCCTGTTTTTTCTTCAGGTATTCAAAAAAACCTTACAATAAATGAAAACAACTTAGAAAGCGTTATAACTGACATTATTCATGATATAGGCGTACCTGCACACATTAAAGGATATAACTACCTTCGCGACGCAATCGGACTTTGCATAAAGGATGACGAGTTTATAAATTCTATAACAAAACTATTGTACCCGACCGTTGCAAAGAATTTTTCCACAACATCATCCCGTGTAGAAAGAGCTATAAGGCATGCAATTGAAGTTGCCTGGAACAGAGGCAGAGAAGAAATTTTAACAGATATATTCGGTTACACCGTAGATACAAACAAAGGAAAACCAACAAACGGAGAATTTATTGCAATGATTTCAGATTCTATCAAGCTTAAAATGAAAAAAGCTGTATAGATATAAGTACTGACCTCCCCTATATGTCCTTCTAAAAAAGAACCGTCGCATGCGGTTCTTTTTGCTTTTATAGCATAATTTGTCCGTTTTTCCTTGACATTGAGTTTTTAAAATTATATAATAATTTAAGATAGGAAATGTTTTGTTTTTATTTATTAATTTATAATATTTTGGAGGAAAAATAATGAATGTTTTAGCGATTACATGTCATCCCGATGACGCTGAGATTAATTGCGTCGGCACATTGTTAAAATGTATAAAACGCGGCGACAATGTAACTGTATGTCATGTCTGCAACGGTAATAAGGGTCATGAGATTATTCCTTCTGAAGAACTACGCAAAATGCGAGCTGAAGAAGCACAATCAGCAGGCAGAATCGGCAAATTCCGCGTAGTGACCTGCGATATACCAGACCTTGAGATTTATCGTTGTAATGAAGAGCAGAGAAAAAAAATAGTCGATGTTATCCGTGATGTACAGCCAGATTTCATCATCACTCACGCACCAAACGACTATATGCCTGACCATGTGGCAGTATCACAACTCGTATTTGATGCTTCATTCGCTGCAAGTTGCTGCTACTTTAAATCAAATGTGCCAGGAAAAGCTGCAGTTACACCTATATACTATATGGACAACTTAGCAGGCGTTGGTACAATGCCGACAATGTATGTCGATGTAACGGACGAGATTGATTTAAAAATGGAAATGCTTGAGTGTCATGTAAGCCAGATGAAATGGATGCGTGATCATGATGGTATCGACTTTGCAGAGTTTGTTAAAACATGCTCAAGATACAGAGGCTTACAGTGTGGCGTAGGTTATGCTGAAGCATACACAGAATGCCTCGCTTGGCCCAAAGTTACAACTAAGCGTTTATTACCGTAATTTAATTTAAAAGGAGATATAAAACTATGGATTTTATCAGTACAGTTAAAGGTTCACTCTTAGACGGCTTTTATCCTGCTGGTTGGGATATGGCTAAAATCGATGCTTGCTGCGACCCCAAAAATAAGGTTTCAGAGCGTCAGGATTTCTGGCACAACGACTTCACACCCATCGAATGCGACAACTTAACAGCATTTGATACATATATGGGACATGAAATTGCACTCCAGATTAAAAACGCAAAAGACAGAGGCGAAAAACTCGCTATGATTCTTCCTGTAGGTCCTATGGGTATGTATAAGTGGGCAGTATTTTTCTTAAAAGAATGGAATGTTTCATGTGACCATGTTTATACATTTAATATGGATGAATGGTCAGATGCCGATGGTAATACATTAGCTTCAAACGACCCCGCTGCTTTCCAGAACGCTATGGAGCAGGCTCTCTTTAATCCTTTGGGTGAACTTACAGTTCCCGCTTCACAGAGAAACTTCGCTACAAAGGAAAATCTTCCCACATATCCTGAGAAGATTAAAGCACTAAAAGCAGAAGGCGCAAAGCTTGTACTCGTTTACGGTATCGGCAGAATGTGTCATATCGCTTTCTGGGAACCCCAGTTTGCAGGTGAATTTGCAACAGAAGAAGAATGGAAATCACAGTGCTACAGAATCGGCGCTAAACTCCATCCTTTAACAATTGAGCAAAACGCATTAACAAGCTTTAAATCAAGAACAACATTAGTTCCTTGTCGTGCTAACACAATCGGACCTGGTTTGTTCTTACAGGCAGACTACGCTATCGGCGGTGCTGACGGCGTATTAGGTCGTGGCATGCAGTGGCAGGGCATGAGCTTTTGGATGACATTAAGATACGGTCCTACACCTTGGATTACATCAAGCTACATTCCCACACTTCCCGGTAAACTCTTCTATCTTTCTGAACTTGCCGGTCCTTTAGTTGCAGAATGTAACTAATATAAAATTTATACGGGCTAAGCATATGCTTAGCCCGTTTTTTTGATTCTTCCTTTTTTTGAGAAAAAAATCAGGTTTTTTTTAAAAAAGTCTTTACTTTTTGCGGAGTTTTCTATATAATTAAATAGAAAATACGGAGGTGCCCTTATGGATTCATTAGATTATGAGATTTTATCATGCTTAAAAGAAAACTCAAGAGCAAATGCAACATTTATAAGTTCAAAAATCAATTTGTCAACATCTGCTGTAATAGAAAGAATTAAAAAACTTGAAAGCTCAGGAATCATACAGCAGTATACAACTATAATAAATCAAAGCATGGCAGGAAGAGAACTTACGGCTTTTATTTCAGTCCGCTTAGAACACCCTAAGTTCAACGAACATTTCTGTCAGGTTATAAAAGACCATAATGACATTGCAGAATGTCACTACATAGCAGGCGACTTTGACTTCATTCTCAAGGTTATTACAAAATCAGGTAAAACCTTAGAAGATACTTTAAATCATATCAAAGCAATAAAAGGTGTTTCATTAACAAGAACATCTGTTGTACTTTCGACAAACAAACATGATGTGTGCTTACTGCCGCAAAAATAAAAAAAAGCGCTTTCGCGCTTTTTTTATTTTTATTCACTTATGCTCTGTTTTAAAGAGTTTTTCTTTTCCTCAAAATAGTCTTTTGTCAATTTAACAACAACACCTGATAAACTGATTATACCAACCAAGTTTGGTATTGCCATAAGTCCATTCATTGTCTCTGAAATGCTCCAGATTAAATCAAGGCTTCCAACTGAACCTACAAATACCATTAAAACATATATCGCTCTATAGATATATACTGCCTTTTGGCTTTTATTTGTTAAATATTGTGCTGAAACTTCTCCGTAATACGCCCATCCTAAAATTGTAGATAACGCAAAGAACACAGTAGCAAGTGTAACAATAATACCGCCTATACCGGGTATGATCACATTAAATGATGCGATGGAGAGCGGAGCACCTGAAACGCCCGTTTCCCATATGCCTGTTGTCAAAATTGTAAGTGCTGATAATGTACATATAATGATTGTTGTAAAGAATACTTCAAACATTCCCCACAAACCCTGATCAACAGGACTCTTTGCAGATGATGCTGCATGCGCCATAGGAGCACTACCAAGACCTGCTTCGTTTGAAAATACACCTCGTGCAAAACCAAATCGCATAGCTGTCATAATTCCATAACCTGCTGCGCCGCCTGCTGCTGCTTTAAAGTTAAATGCTTCCTCAAAAATTAAAGCAAAAGCTGCAGGAACATGTTTAATATTAATGATAATAGCAAGCACAGAACAAAAAACATAAAATACTGCCATAAACGGAACAAGCTTTTCATTTATTGATGAAATTCTGCGCATACCGCCTAATATAACTAAAGCGACAATAAGTGTTAATACGATACCTGTAGCAATTGTAGGTACTCCAAGTGTTGATTCTAGGGCACCTGCAATTGAGTTTGACTGTGTTGCATTACCTGTACCAAGACACGCTATCATTGCAAAAACCGCAAAAAGTGCAGCAAGTATTTTACCAATCCACTTTACCTTAACACCTTTTCTTATGTAATACATAGGTCCTCCGACCCATTCACCCTTTTCATTTTTTTCACGGTAGTTTATTGAAAGCACAATTTCTGCATATTTTGTAACCATGCCTAAAAGTGCACTTATCCACATCCAGAATACCGCACCGGGACCGCCCGATACAATAGCCGTTGCAATACCTGCAATACTACCTGTACCAATTGTTCCTGCCATAGCAGTTGCAACTGCCTGGAAAGGACTTACACCAGATTCATCTTTTTTGTGCTGTTCTTTTCCGAAAAGACTTCCTACTGTATTTTTGATTACATAACCAAATTTTCTAAACTGTACAAATCCCGTTCTTAAAGTTAAGAAAAGGCCTGCTCCTATCAATAAGGTCAACATTATGGGTCCCCATACAACGCCGTTTATAGCAGCATTTACAGACTGTACAACCTCAATAAATTTATCCATAATTCTTTGCTCCTCGTAACAGTTTTTTTCCAACCCTTACAGTTTATACCTTTTTTAAAATAAGGTCAATATCTTAATTTCATAAAAATAAAAAAAACGGTTTTTTACAAAAAAACCAAAAATTTTTAACCAAAAAGAGCCTTTTTAAGAAAAGGCTCTTTTGATTTTTGTTATTAAAATTTTGATTGGGAGCTTAAATAATACCCACTTAACATATCTCCGATAGTTGTTACTGGAACAATCTATATATTTCCCATCGTGATAAAATGCAGCAAGCACTCCTATAATATCATTTTCTTTTACATCTTTTTCTAAATATGTGCGATTGTCTCCACAGATTATAAATCCACCCTTTTTAACTTTTACTATTCTGTGCATTGTATAATGGTCGCCTCGCCGATATACTGCCACATCTCCCTTTTTTAATGCACCCTTTTTAGGAACTATTATAACTCTGTCTCCGCAAGACAACATCGGATACATACTGTCACCATTTGTCTGGGTTATATAGAGATTTGCCTCTTTTAAGGCTCTTTCTATATCCGGTTTCATCACTTCATCAATAGCTGTGTTAGCCGCAGAAATTTCCGTATTACAACGAATAATATAAAAATCACATTTCTCTATCAGCTTTTCAACTAAATCCATTGTGGTAAGTAATTTCGAGGTTTCTTTAGGGTTATAAACTTGAGGGAACAACCTTTGTAAAACCTCTTCTTTTTTTAAAGCAAGGCATTCATTTTGTTCAGCACGCTCTAAAAAGCATATCTTTTTTAATTTAACATTTGTATTCTTGTGAATACCCTCTTTGCCTGACCACGGGGTGCCATAAGCATAAATCTCTTCATCTATAATTCTTATCAACGGCTTATCTCCGTTAATAATTGTCATCTTCTCTTTTAAAACCTGTTGCCACAGATTTGCATGCGTTGACTTTCCAACACCGCTTTTAGCCAAAAATGCAACGCCTGTGCCGCTTACATCTGCCACTACACCATGCATTAAAAATCCATCATAATCAGTCATTTTCTCGGCTATTTTACGGTAAACTGCAAGGCTCTCTAAATATCCTTTATCCAGATTTTTTTCTGTATCCTCAGCACCAATCTCATCATCAGTTACAGATATAAAAACCGATGGCTCACCATTGTAAATATAATCTTTACACATTTTTTCTAAAAACTCGTATTTATTATCAATGCAAAAATTCACATCTGCAATGCGTATATGTAACATATATTATCTTCCTTTTATCCGTGATGCATATGAAGCCATTTCATACCAACAGGTGCATAGCGGATAGTTATAATTAAGACCGCATTAAATATCACAGCGGAAAGTACAGGATTTAAATTGTAATGCGTATATCTTGCAAATTTTGTTATAGAAAAGATAAATGCATATGCATAGCTGTGCGCAAAAAAACGACATGCAAGAATATTAACTAAAGCAAAGGCGCTATGCGAAATATAGCTCACCATACGGTATTTGCGCTTATGAGTAAGCCTGTAATAGTCCTTTCTCATTAGCATAACATCTAACGCCAAAAACCACAGCGACATTACCGAAAGTCCCATCATAAGCTTTTCCCGCGTATTTAAGAATATACCATTTATATTAAGCAATGTAGCAATACTTGAAAAGAACGCACTCATTAATATCAAGGAGAGAAATCTTTGTAAAATATGCCACTTTACCTCTTTTAAATTATTCCAATATCTTTTGTAGCGTCTTTTAGTTCGTTCCTTCACTGCTTGTACCCTCATTTTGTGTTACTGTTACTGTCCGTGTTTCAGCATTCCAATGAACATCAGCCTTAAGTGCTTCTGCAACTGCACGCGCCGGCACCAATGTTCTGTCATTTAAAATAAACGGCGCAGCATCCAATACTACTACTTCGTTCTTATTATCTGTTGTTTTCTGGACAGACATATTTGGATTTTCTATCTGCAAGGTTATCATTGTGTCATCTTTGGTTGCAATTATAACTCTGCTTGAAGCAAGCCAATTTACATTTGCGCCCAACGCTTCAAAAATGGCTCTCATAGGAAGCATTGTTCTGTCATTTACAATAATAGGTGCTACATCTAAAACAAGCATTTCGCCATTTACGACTACATCTATGTCCTTTTGTGGTGCAGGAGAAATAAGTACATCGTCTGTAGCGTATGCTGTGCCTATAAATAATGTCATTGTTATTAAAAGTATTGACAAAATTTTTTTCATATGTATAACTCCTTTTGCAAAAAAACAGGGTAGCAGCGTTACGCCACTACCCTGCGTCTTACTATTCTAAAATTGAACTAACATCAGTATTATAACTTATTGTTCCTACAGCTGCAGCTTCCTGAGCTGTACCTGAGCCTTTTACTACTGCCTTCGGAACAGATACAACAACTGTTTCACCACTTGTCTGGATAATATCCTCTGTACCGATATTTAAAACCTTTAATATAGGTGCGATGTATTTTTTCATTACTGAGCACCTCCTGCATTATAATCTGTAAACTGCTGACTTGTCATATCTACAACGCCTTCGATAGCATTTGACCAATATGTGCCATTAGCTGTTGTAACATATGCAATCGCGATTAATCTTTTGCCTTCTTCTGTAGCAGGAATACCGTTAATATCACCATAGAATACAGATGCTGCTGCACCGTCTACCTGTACACCCTGAGCATTCTGTCCTTCTGCAATGTCAGAAGGTTTAATGTATTTGATACCTGAAGCTTGAATTTCTTCATTGATGTCTACAGCAAATAAGAATCTCAATAAACCGAGCTTTGTTTCGCCATCTAAGTAGAAACCTGCGTCTGTATCTTCAGTCCATCTTGCTTCGGGAACTGTAACTGCACCGTTTGCAGCTACTTCATATCCTTCTGCTTTAACTGCTGCTTTTACATCTTCATTTGTTACTGTTAATGTTGCGTTATTTCCCATTTGAGCTATAACTGCTGTTGTCTCACCTTTTAATGTTACAGGGCAATTCAATGTAACGGTGTTTGCTTTTTTATCATAGAAGTTAACAGCTGACTGAACGCATGTGCCATTAGCTTCAGCTACGATAGAAGAATCCGCATCTACTGTTACTGTAACACCTTCATCTTCTAAAACAATTGTACCAAAATCATTAGTATTGCCTGTTTTATTACTTACTGACTTTAAGTCAGAGTTTTTAACTGTAATAACTGAACCTGTTGTATCAGCACCTGACAATCCTTTCGCATAGATTGCGCCCCATGCTGTGATGCTTGAATTTTCAACTGTAACTTCAGCAGGTACCCACATAATGATACCTACATATTTAGATTCAATTGTTGAATCTGTAATCGTTACTGTAAGACCTTCCATTTCACTGCCGCCGATTGTTAAGGCTTGTGTCCAACCACTGCCTTTTGCTACTAATTCACAGTTGTCAATTGAAACTTCGATGTTGTCAACTCTTGTGTCTACACAACGACCTTCTGCATGAGTT
>JAZSQN010000138.1:0-15774 GCA_045537995.1 Congzhengia sp.
CTATTGCAGATGTGCTGTATCTGTTTTGCGGGCAGGTATCTGTTTCTGCTAAAAATACATCTACCTTGTCTTTTAGCTTCGCTTTTTGTGCAGCGGCTTTAAAAAATGAATCGCTGATATATTTTGCACCGGCAACCGCGTAGTTACCATTGTTTAGTCTTACTACAACAGGATTCCCTTCGCCTGCTAAAATCTGTGCGATTTCACCTGCAAATTCTGCGTTATTTCCGACACAACAAAAAGTGCCGGGAAGACTTTTATCAACACTGTCGATACCTGCTCTCATTACCTTTGCAGCTTCTATGAGCGACTCTTTTTGTGTATCGACATAAATTTTCATCATTCTTTTGCTTTCGTCTGTATCGGAGAATAAAACTTCTTTAAGCTCTTCTCTTGAATAATCTGTTTTAGCGAGTTCATTAATTCTTTTTAAGTGAAGAGGACAGGCACATCCTTTACCCCATCTTGTTATAAGCCTGAAATCGTCATCAACCATGATACAATCGGGTTTATGGAGGGCAACAGTTCTCATGGCGTTATAAATATATTCCTTAAAGCCCTCATCATACGGACAATAAGTATGCGCCTTTCCGCCATCTGAAAGATTTATATACTGTTGATATGGAGAAAGTCCGCCTAAAGAATATCCGTGTCCTATGGTTGCCTGAACCAAAATGCCTGTTGATACGCCGTAGCGAGACAGTTTTTCTTTAAACAGGTCGTATTTTTCGCACAAAATTTTTGCCTTGTCAACGACAGGAGTTCCTGAGGGAACTAAAGGTCCATAAAAAAGAGCGCAACTTGTAACACCGCTTTCATATTGCTGGCGGATATCGTCACATACCTCATCTATGTGATCGATATCAAGGGGCATAATTGTATACGAGTAGAGTTTTTTATTTTCCAAAGTAAAACCTTCCCTTCTGTTATGTATAGTTTAAGTATAGCATTATATAGATAGCTTTTCAACAAAATGCCAAAATTTTAATCAAAATGTAAAAAACTTCCGTGATATCACATCACGGAAGTTTTTTATTCTTTTATTTCTTCGGCATCGTCACTGCTAAAAAGAATATCCCTTACTTCTTCTTCTATTTTTTTAAGCATTTCAGGATGCTCTTTTAAGAATTGCTTTGCATTTTCTCTGCCCTGACCAATTCTTTCATCTTCGTAATTATACCATGTACCGCTTTTTTGAACAATACCGGTTGCTACACCAATATCTAAAATACAACCGATTTTAGAAATACCCTCGCCGTACATAATATCGAATTCTGCTTCTTTAAACGGAGGAGCAACCTTATTTTTAACGATTTTTACCTTAGTGCGAGCGCCGATAACATCTGTACCTTGTTTTATAAGCTCTTGTTTTCTTACTTCAAGACGGATTGTTGAGTAGAATTTCAAAGCTCGACCGCCTGTTGTTACCTCTGGATTTCCGTATATTACACCAACTTTTTCACGGAGCTGGTTAATAAATATTGCGATTGTATTTGTGCGGCTTATCACGCCTGCAAGCTTACGAAGTGCCTGACTCATCAGTCTTGCGTGCAAGCCTACATGAGAATCGCCCATTTCGCCTTCAATTTCAGATTTTGGAACTAACGCTGCAACGGAGTCGATAACAATTACATCTATAGCATTACTTCTTACAAGCATTTCTGCAATTTCTAAAGCCTGCTCACCTGTATCGGGCTGAGAAACGATTAACTCTTCAACATTAACGCCGAGTTTTTTAGCATAAGACGGGTCAAGAGCATGCTCGGCATCAACGAAGGCAACCTCTCCGCCTCTTCTTTGTGCTTCTGCAATGACATGAAGCGCTACTGTTGTCTTACCTGAGGACTCAGGACCGTAAATTTCAATAATTCTTCCTTTAGGAAGACCGCCTATACCTAATGCGTAGTCCAGACTCAATGCACCTGTTGGAAGCGCCTCTATCTGCATATGTGATTTTTCGCCGAGTTTCATAACTGAGCCCTTGCCGAAATTCTTTTCAATCTGCAAGAGTGCCGCATCTAATGCTTCTTTCTTATCTCTATCAAATTCTGCTGACTTAGCCATTATGTATTCCTCCTTTAGAACATTTGTTCGATTAAATTATACTAAGAAATTTAACATTTGTCAAGTGGAATTTCAAATTTGTAATCTTTTTTTAACTTCGGAAAAAATAGTTTCCACAGTTTGCGCCCGTACTTCTTTTCGTGTACCTTTAAAAACTTTTTTAATAACGGTAGTTTCTCCTGCAAAACACACTCCCATATATACTAATCCTACAGGCTTTTCTTCTGTACCGCCTGTGGGACCTGCAATTCCTGTTGCAGATAACCCCAGCATTGCACCGGTTTTTTTGCATACGCCTTCAGACATAGCGCGAGCCACTTCTTCGCTTACCGCTCCAAAAGCTTCTAACATTTCATGCGGTACGCCTAAAAGTTTTTCTTTTGCCTCGTTGCTGTAGGTTACATACCCTTCGGAAAAAATTTCTGACACACCGCTTGCATCTCCTATGCGTGCGGCAATCAATCCTGCAGTGCAGGATTCGGCTGTAGCAACTGTTATTTTATTTTCAATTAAATAATTTAAAACTTCATCTATCATCATAATTCAATATTTCTCGGATTATATTTTTTCATGTTTGAAAGTATTTTTTCAGGCGGTTGAAATGTAAGAGTATATGCTATGCCGCCCTGCGAAAAGTTTACATAATACTTATTTCCGCGAGACTCATCATAGATTGCAGAGATGATTTTGCGGTCCGTAGAAAAACCTTTGTGAAGGGGTGCCATGCGCTCAATGTTTCGGCAAACAATACTCGCCAGATTTTTTCGTCTGGCACGGCCGTAAACGGCATCAATATCTAATACCCCGTTTGTAAAGGCGTACTCATATTCGATAGAGAACATACGGCGAAGAAAAACGGTTGCGTATATAAAAATTCCCCAAAGAATCGGCACCAACCATAAAAATCCTAAAAAAACAAAAAAGCATAGATAAAGGCTAGCGTAGCACAAGAGCACGCACAATGCGGTTATACTCCATTTTTTAATTTTGTCGGATGTCGACTTTTTTTCAACTAAAAATTCACAAAAAATGTCCATTGTCTATTCCTCGCTTGAATAAATTTTCTTTTCGGTGATTATATAATCAAGTTTAATATCAGTAGAGGATGCTTTAAAATCCGCTTTTTGAATTTCGTAAAAAAGACCGCAAAACACAGCATTGCTTTTTGCCAAGAAATTATCATAATACCCTGCGCCGTAGCCGATACGATGAAGTTCTTCGTTAAAAGCGACACCGGGAACTATGATTAGATCTATATCCAAAGGATTTATGATATCGTTTCCTGTTGGTTCAAAAATATCGTAAGCACCGCGCAAAAGCTCACTTTTTGAATTGAATTTTACCGCTTCCATCATTCCGTGCCTTACGCATCTTGGTGCGCAGAGTGTTTTTTTGTCTGCGATAATTTTATCTATTAACTTTACAGTGTCAACCTCATTATTAAAGGAATTATAACACATAACTGTTTTTGAATTTTTGTAAAATTCCGTATTTAACAAGGCATTTTGTATTTTTTTGTCAAGTTTTTCTTTATCTTTTAAAGAGCGTCGTAAAAGAAGGATTTCTTTTCTTATTTTTTCTTTTGCTGTCATACGCTTTCTCCCGGTAAAATTGAAAAGGAAAAGGCATCGATACATTTTCCTGTGGCGTCATCTACGGAAAAGACAGCGCCGTCAATTCTTGCATCAGAATCGGCAAACTCAAATCTGCTGGGCGAAAGAGAAACAAATCTGTCTATCACAATATTTTTGTCAACACCAAGACAGGAGTGATGAGGTCCGGTCATACCGATATCTGTTATATAACCGCATCCTTTTGGCAAAATTTGTGCATCGGCAGTTTGTACATGAGTGTGAGTTCCAAACACAACAGATGCTAAACCGTCAAGGAAAAATCCCATTGCGCGCTTTTCGCTCGTTGCCTCAGCGTGAAAATCTACAATTTTAATGTCGGCTTCTGTTTTTTCGATTGCCGATTTTAATGTTCTAAAAGGGCAATCCGCATTTTCTAAATACACTCTTCCTAAAGCATTAAAAACAGCGACTTTAAGACCGTTTTTTTCGACTACTGTAAAGCCTTTTCCCACTGTTTCGGGAGGATAATTTATAGGTCTTATTACACGACTGTTGTGAGCAAGAAGGGAGTATGCATCCTTTTGTCTGAAGGTGTGATTCCCTAAGGTTAAAACATCCGCACCGCAATCTAAAAAAGCTTCTGCTTTTTTTCTGGTAATTCCGTTAGCACTGCAAGCGTTTTCTGCGTTAATTATACAAAAGTCAATGCAATATTTTTCTTTTATGGCCTCAAGATTTTGTAAAATCGCGTCACTTCCGCGATCTCCAACGACATCGCCAATCGTTAAAATTTTCATATATTCTCCTTACTAAGCCCTTGTAAATTTAGAAAGGGCAGTTGCTTCTTTTATTAGAGTTTTTAAGAAAATGTCTATTTCTTCTTCCGTGTTGAATTCCCCTATGCTTACACGGATGGTCTCTTCTATGTGCTTGCGGTCAAAACCTTGCGAAAGCAATACATGAGAGGGTGCAGGCTTGTTTGTAGAGCAAGCAGAACCTGCAGAAATACAGATACCATATGACTCCAATGCGTGCAAAAGCACCTCTGAGCGAACATTCTTAACTCTTATACTTACAATATGGGGAGAATAGTTTTCTCCTTCGTTGTTAATTATGAACATATCATTTGCTTTAAGTTCAAAAATTATTTTTTCTTTTAGTTTTTTGGTTTTTTGTATTTTTTCAAAAAGGGAAGATGTACATAGCTCTGCCGCTTTTGAAAAACCGCATATTGCAGGAGTGTTTTCTGTTCCCGAACGAAGATTTTTCTGCTGGTGTCCTCCTAAAATCAGGGGCAGTATTCGCACTTTGTCTTTTACAAAAAGTCCGCCCACTCCTTTTGGACCGCATATTTTATGTGCGGAAAGAGAAAGGGCATCAACTCCCCATTTGTCAGCCTCAATTTTGATATTTCCCATAGCCTGAACACAATCCGTATGGACTAAAGTCTCGGCGTTTTTGCGTTTAACTTCACGAACAATATCCGCTATCGGATTTATTGCTCCTGTTTCATTGTTTACTGCCATTACGGAAACAATTTTTGTATTGTCCTTAACAGCATTGGCAACATCTGAAGGAGAAATTGTGCCGCAAGATGTTGGTGCAATGTAGCTTACCTCACAACCAAGCGATTCTAAATATTTTACAGGCTCTAACACTGAGGGATGCTCTGTTTTAGAAACAATTATATGCGGTTTTCTTTTGATTGCATTTTTTAAAATACCGAAAAAAACCTGATTGTTGCTTTCTGTTCCGCCTGAAGTAAATATAAATTCACCTGATTTTGCACCGATTGAGTTCAAAATTTCAGCTTTTGCTTCGTTAAGTTTTTTTTCTGCCATAAACCCTGCTGAGTGCATTGAAGAAGGGTTTGCAAAATATTCACGATTTATAGCATCTACAACATCTAAAACTTCATCGTACGGTTTTGTTGTTGCTGCGTTGTCTAAATAAATCATTTTCTCACCTTATCATATTTTCTATTCTAATACCTACATATGTCCACATATATTTAATAATAAAGACTTTTACGGGAATCATTATAAGGGCATCTAAGCCTCTTGTCCAAAGAGCAGCAACAAGCGGTGTTCCAATATAATGATTAAACCATATAGAGCCTAAGAGCGTGTCAATTATTACTGCTTGCAAAATTACACATAATAAAATATTTTTATAATTTTTTGGTTTATTAAAGAGAAAAATACCGTAAGTGACACCGTGCAAAACGGTGTTAATACAAAAACCGAGCCAGGGGAGTCCGCCCGACATAAGCATCCCCAAAACATCTGCAATAAGAGCAAATGCTGCGCCTGTTGCAGGACCGAAAAGCATTGAGCCAAAGGCAATCGGTAAAAAAGAAAAACCTATTCTTACCGCACCTATGTCAATTGACAAAAGTCTGGTAATAACGATGTTTAAAGCGATAAGAATCGCACCGCAGGCAATATACCTTACAGAAAAATGTTTTTTCATATCAATCTTCCTTTCAATTTATAGGCCGCAAAAGAAAATTGATATCATTTGCAGCAGCGGAATGCGGAAAAGACACCGCAAGCAAAAGCTTTTCGTGCTGAGGACAACTTCCCGTTCCCAAGCCACTTAACGCGTCAGTTCCTACTCTGCGTATGGAAAGAAATCCATACATTTTAATTATATATTTTTATCTGACATTTGTCTACAAAAAAGTAAAAAATTAACGATATTTTTAAAAATCTCTTTATTGACAAAACTGCTCTTATATAGTATGATGATAATTGATATATTATGTAGAAATTTATAAACAGGAGAATTGATTTCTATGAATAATCTTGAAATTGTTCGTTTTATTAACTACATTTTTGCGCTTATATTTATTTTTTGTGTGGGATATCAGTTTGTATATATATTGATTCCTTTTTTAAAAGGGGAAAAGAAGCTAAAAGCTAAGAAAATGTACAGATATGCTGTGTTAATCCCTGCAAGAAATGAAGAAAAGGTTATACCTCATTTGATTGCAAGTATAAAAGGACAGACATATCCGAGTGAGCTTGTTGATATTTTTGTAATCGCAGATAATTGCACCGATAATACTGCGGAGGTTTCTAAAGATGCAGGAGCATATCGTGTAATTGAGCGAAAAAACGACAAGCTTATAGGAAAGGGCTATGCTCTAGATTATGCATTAAATCTTATTAAAGACGAGTATCCCGACAATCATTATGAAGGATTTTTCGTATTCGATGCGGACAACCTTTTGGATGAGAAATATATTGAAGAGATGAATAAAATGTTCTCTTGCGGTCACAGAATTTTAACCAGCTACAGAAACACGAAAAACTACGGCACAAGCTGGGTTTCTGCAGGCGGTTCGTTGTGGTATTTAAGGGAGTCGAGATTTTTAAATCATCCAAGAACCCTTATGAATACATCGTGTGCTATATCAGGCACGGGCTTTTTGGTTCATCATGAAATTTTAGAGCGAGTAGGCGGATGGAAATTCTTCCTTCTTACTGAAGATATTGAATTTTCACTTCAGCAGGTTTTAGATGGAGAAACCATTGCGTATTGTGACAGGGCAGTTTTATATGATGAGCAACCTGTTCTTTTCCGTCAGTCATGGCGCCAGAGAATGAGATGGACAAAAGGCTCAATGCAGGTTACAAGAAAATATTTCTTTAAAATGGTTAAGGGAATTTTTGACGGACACGGTTTTGCGTGTTTTGATTTGGCAGTTTCTACAATGATTCCGCTTATTCTTACAATAGTAGCAGGAGCGACATATGCGTTTTTTGCGATTTTAGGCTTGGTGCTTTCCTTAGACCTCACAATACTTATAAGGTCTATTTTAGAAACCGCAGTGAATTCGTATTTTATGTTGCTTGGTATAGGAATTATAACAACAATTACAGAATGGGATAAGATTTTTGCGCCGGTAGCCAAAAAGATTCTTTACACATTTACTTTCCCCATATTTATGTTTTCTTATATTCCTATAACATTTGTAGCACTGTTTTCAAAAGACATCACATGGAAACCTATAACACATGATCAGGTTAAATCTTTAGATGATGTAAGATAATTAATGTAAATTAAAAAAGACTGACAGATGTCAGTCTTTTTTAATTGTTTTTATATTGAATGTGTTCTGTAAATGTTTTTGAGAAATGGTGGGTTCCGTCACTTCCTATAACAAAGAAAAGATAGTCAGTATCTTCCGGAAAGATTGCCGCCTCGATTGATGCTTCTCCGGGAGATGCGATAGGTCCTATGGGAAGACCCGGATTTATATATGTGTTATATGGGCTGTCAATCTGAGTATCTGCAGTGGAAAGAACAGGCTTTCGTTCTTTTAAAACATACTGTACAGTAGCGCACGACTGAAGATAAGGATATAAAGGACTATTGATGCGATTGTGGAAAACGCTCGAGACAAGCTTTCTGTCAGAATCTCCTTGTGCTTCTCGTTCAATAATTGAAGCAAGTGTTATAATTTCATCCATCGTCATGCCTGAATTTTTTATATCCTCTTCATATTTCAAATATGCCTTTTCAAAACGCCCGAGCATTTCATTAATTATGCCGAATTCGTCGTTCGGAACAAAGTAATAGGTATCAGGAAATAAATATCCTTCGAGCCTTGCTTCTCTTTTGGGGATATCTTTTACGAAATCGTAATCAAAATTGCCGTTATCAACGAGATAATAGAATTTGTCTTTATCAATCAATCCTTTTTCTTCTAAAAGGTCTGCAATTTTATAAATTTCGTAGCCTTCGGGTATTGTAACCTTTAAAGATTCCATCAGATTTCCGGGAGCAGATAAAACCTTAAATATATTTTTGTAACCGCCGCTTTTTGGAATTTCAAATTTTCCGAAATTGTATTTTTTGTCCATACCGTAAAGCTTTGATATTACCTTAAAGAAAAATTCTGAATTTATAAGGCGGCTGCTTTTTAACTCTTTTGCGACCCGTTCAGTTCCTGCGCCATGAGGAATTGTGACAACAACGGTACCTTGTGCGTTTTTAGGCATATAGTCTGCACAGAAGTATCCGCCAAAAATAACTACTGCAGCAATAGCGACACATATTGCGGCTTTAATGAGATTTTTCTTGTTTTTCTCTATCCTTTTTGCCTCTTCTTTTCGCTCTTCTTCCTGTTTTTCTTCATCTGTTGGGGTAGAGCGTGTTATAAGCTCAATTTCCGTTTTGTTTTCACCTTCAATCAAAGGTTTTTCTTCTTCTTTACATACTACAGCTTTCGCCTCTTCTGCCTTGATTGCATCGACATGCTCAAAAATGCTCTCAAGTTGTGCTATGGCTGCCTTTTTTTCTTCGTTAATTTCTTCTTTTTCAGGTGTTGACAAAAGTTCTTTTTCGTCCATATTGCACTTCCTTTCTCATAAGAAGCTATTTACAGTTTGAGATTTGCAACAGCATTTAAATCGCTGTTTGAAAACTCCTTGTTTAAATATTTATAGTATGCTGCGCAACCTATCATTGCGGCATTATCTGTACAAAGAATAGGTTCGGGGAAATATAAACTCATATTATTTTCTTCAGCTTTAACAGTAAAAGCTTCGCGTAAAGCACCGTTTGCGCTCACTCCTCCTGCTAAGACAACCTTATTTACATTCATATCTTTTGCCGCTTTTATGGTATGGGCAACTAAAACATCTGTTACTGCCGATTGAAAGCTTGCTGCGATATCTGCTTTATTTATTGAAATACCTTTTTGTTCAGCGTTGTGGAGATAGTTAATAACAGAGGTTTTAACACCGCTAAAGCTAAAGTCATATGGCGCGTCTGAAAATTCCACTCTTGGAAAGTTTAATGCATCTTTATCTCCTTCTTTTGCTAAAGCTTCAATTTTAGGACCGCCAGGATAACCAAGACCTATAACTCTTGCTATTTTATCAAAAGCCTCGCCTGCTGCGTCATCTCTGGTTCTTCCTAGAATTTCAAAATCCATATAATCTTTAACATATAAAATATGACTATGTCCGCCCGATGCAACAAGACACACAAAAGGAGGTTCTAAATTTTTGTGGGTTATATAGTTTGCGGCAATATGTCCATGAATGTGATTTACCGCTATAAGAGGTAAATTTTTAGCACTTGCAACTCCTTTAGCGTAGGATACGCCAACCAAAAGAGCACCAATTAAGCCGGGACCATATGTTACGGCAACGCAAGATAAATCGTCATAGGTAACATTTGCACAGTTTAATGCCTCTTTAACTACAGAAGATATACTTAACACATGGTTTCTTGAGGCAACCTCCGGTACAACTCCACCGAATTTTTTGTGAATATCAATTTGTGATGAAATGACATTTGATAACACATCGCGTCCGTTTGATATAACGGCAGCAGAGGTTTCGTCGCACGATGATTCAATTGCTAAAATAAGATTTTTCATACTATTCTCCAAAAAATTTTGTAAATAAGAGGGCGTCCTCTGAATTTTCGTAGTAATTTTTACGCGTACCGACATGCACAAATCCAAAAGATTTATAAAGAGAAATAGCGGCAGCATTTGACGCTCTTACTTCTAATGTCATAAATTCTAAATGTTCTGCTTTTGCCATATTAATAAAATGAATGAGAAGTGCCTTTGCATAGCCTTTTCGCCTTTCGTTTTTTGCTACTGCGATATTTGTGATATGGCCCTCTCCCGAAAGAGACCACATGCCCATATAGGCAACGGCTCTGTTGTTTACTTCTACAACAAAGTAGTGCGAAAACTTGCCCAAAAGTTCTTCTTTAAACATTTCTTCAGTCCAAGGGGATGAAAAGCATTCGCGTTCTACTTGCAAAATATCATCCAGATGGCAAATTTCCATTTTTACTATTTGCATAATACCACATTTCCTCCGCAGGATTTGTAAATCCTGTTATATAATGCCGTTGCGATTCCTTCCCGCGAGAATGGAAATTCTGCCAAAACCACATCTGCATTAATTTCATCTGCGTATCTTAGTGCGGAAAAAATATTCTTTGAATAATCTTTAGGTGTTTTCCCGCAATTTATACAATCGGTGCCGATATAATTATTATTTCCTGCTGTTATGACGCATATTTTTTTGTCAGGATATTTTTTTATTTCGTTTAAAATCGCACTATGGCACTTATCTCCTTCAAAAACGGTCATCTGTGCTTTTGGTGCATAATGCTTATATTTCATACCGGGACTTTTAGGAGATGAATTGTCGCTATCTCCTGCTTTGTAACCGACAACCTCACCGATTAAGCTTTCCAATTGTTCGTGGGTTATTCCGCCGGGACGAAGAATAGCGGGCGGAAAAACTGTTAAATCTATAACAGTAGACTCAAGCCCTACACGGCATGAGCCGCCGTCGATTATGTAGCTCAGCTTATCTCCCAAGTCTTCTATTACATGACGAGCTTTTGTAGGGCTGGGTTTGCCTGAAATATTGGCAGATGGTGCAGCCACAGGAACCTTTGCACGCGAAATGAGCTCCCTTGCAACTTCGTTCTCAGGGATGCGTACAGCAACAGTAGTGCCGCCTGCTGTTACAACATCAGGAACAATATCGCTTTTCTCTAAAACTAGAGTAATTGGGCCTGGCATCAAATTATCCATAATCAGTTTTGCTGTATCGGGAATATTGTGCACTAAATTTTTAATGTCGCTTTTTTCTGCAACATGGACTATTAAGGGATTATCTTGCGGTCTGCCTTTTGTAATAAATATGTTTTTTACTGCGTCTTCTAAAAGAGCATTGGCACCTAATCCATAGACTGTTTCTGTGGGAAAAGCAACAAGCTCGCCTTTGGCAATTGCTTTGGCAGGAGCGTCTAATTTTGAATAGTCGTCGGAAGAAAAAATCTCAACAATTTCACTTTTCACACATCACACCTCCACAAAAAGTCCCAAAATTTATAAAACATCATAATAACTCAACCTAATTATATCACGAAATATGCAAAATTCATAGTTTTTTTTGATATTTTATTGAATTTTCTTATAAAATGGTATAAAATATAATATATTAAATAATTTTATCCATTATAAGACTATCTTTTTAGTCTTTTTGACGCTTAATAAGCAGAAAGGGAACAATATGAAAAAAATATTTTCGCTTTTTCTGACATTATTGATAATTACTTCTTGTATGAGTGCAGTATCTGCAAAAAACAGCTATACAATTATGCGTGAGCCTGTCTATAATATGGCAGATTCGTTCTACAGTAATATAACAAAAGTATCAAAAAACTCTATGTGGGCTCTTTGTGATACAAACGGATATCCGATTACAGGATATAAATGGGAAGCAATGGGAGATATTTCATCACCTTTGATTCCTGCAAAAATCAATGGTTTATGGGGATTTGTTTCTCCTGAGGGAGAGGAAAAAATTCCTTATCAATTCAGTAAGGCTGATAGTTTTTCAGAAGGTCTGGCAAGAGTTTTAACTCAGGATGGAAAATATGCATATATCGAAGAATCAGGCGAAATTAAGTTCATTTCCCCGTTTGATTATTCATTTAAGCTTAGCGGAGGCGCGATATGTGGTTCAACAAACAACCTTTACGGATTTTGCGATTCTGATGGCAATGTGATTATTGAACCTCAATATGTTATGGCGTTTGATTTTTCTGAAGGTCTTGCGGCGGTTATGTCCGGCGAAAAATGGGGGTACATTACTACTTACGGAGCGTATCAGGTAGCGCCTTCTTACACTTATGCAAGCGATTTTAATAATGGATATGCTGTGTGTTCGCTTGCTAGTGGGTACGGTATTATCAACAGTTCGGGAAAAAGAACATCTGCATTTGATTTTGATTATATAGGCGAAGCAGACGATGAAGGGCGTTTTCCTGCAAAACGCGGTGATGTGAGTGGATATATTGACTACAAGGGCAACTGGATATTAAAAACTGATTATGATTTTTGTTACACCTATACCGATGGTGTTGCAAGAGTTTTCAAAGAAGGTCTTTGGGGATATATTAATGAAGACGGAAAAGAAATAGTATCACCCATATTTGCAGATTGCGGCGAATTCAGAAACGGACGGGCATTTTATTCTGAGGATGGTTATTATTACGGATTTCTCACATTAGATCCTAAAGTAACAAACGAGGATGTTGTTATTGAACCGTCTCTTCCGACCATCTCTGCTGACAAAACCAATGTTGGTGCATATGAAGAAATAATCGACATTGGCGACCTCGAAAATCTTCCCACTATACCCGGAGCGGAAAAATGTATATCAATGCGAATAGGAAGCCCCTATGCATTAAGGATTAAAGATGCAAAACGCCTTACAGCAGCACCTGCTTTAATAGATGGAACAACCATGGTGCCACTGCGTGATGTTGTGGAGTATATGGGAGCAACTGTTATGTGGGACGCAGAAACTAAGAGTATAAATATTGAATATAAGGAAAATAAGGTATCGCTTACGGTTGGCAGCAAGGTTTGTTTTATAAACGGAACAACTTCGATTGTTGCGGCTGCACCTGCACTTATTGATGGTACGACTATGATTCCGATAAGAAGTATAGTATCGGCTTTGGGATGTACGGTTGATTGGATAGGAGAAACGCAAAACATTTACATACATTATTAAAATTTTATAATCTCTCAGGAGGATGAGATATGGCGATTTTAGTAACAGGAGGCGCAGGCTATATTGGAAGTCATACCTGCGTTGAGCTTTTAAATGAAAATTTTGATATTGTGATTGTAGATAACTTTGAAAATTCAAATCCAAAAGCACTTGAAAACATAAAAAAAATAACAGGGAAGAACTTTGTTTTCTACGAGGCATCAATTTTAGATAAAGCGGCAATGGATAAAATTTTTAGTGAAAATGAAATTGAAGCAGTCATTCATTTTGCCGGTCTTAAAGCTGTAGGAGAATCTGTGGGTATACCTGTTCGTTATTATCAAAACAATGTAACAGGAACACTTGTTCTTTTGCAGGCTATGATAGATGCTGGCGTCAAAAAAATTGTCTTTTCTTCATCGGCAACTGTTTATGGAAATCCGGCTACGGTGCCGATTAAAGAGGATTTTGTGCGCACTGCAACAAATCCGTACGGAAATACAAAACTTATCATAGAAGATATTTTAAGTGATGTATATGCTTCTGATAGTGAGTGGAGCATATCTCTTTTAAGATATTTTAATCCTATTGGTGCACACGAAAGCGGATTAATTGGTGAAGAGCCTAATGGAATACCCAACAACTTAATGCCGTATATTACTAAGGTTGCAACAGGCGAGCTTGAAATTTTAAGTGTCTTTGGAAACGATTATGAAACACATGATGGCACAGGTATAAGAGATTATATTCATGTGGTGGATTTGGCAAAGGGACACATTAAGGCGTTGGACAAAGTGATAAATTCAAAAGGCGTAAATGCATACAACTTAGGAACAGGAAAAGGGTATAGTGTTTTAGACATAGTAAAAACTTTTGAAGAAGAAAACAATGTGAAGGTAAACTATAAGATAGTAGGTCGTAGAGAGGGAGATATTGCAGTTTGTTATGCAGACCCCGAAAAATCATATCGTGAGCTTGGGTGGAAAGCAGAACGCGATTTGAAGAAAATGTGTAGAGATAGTTGGAATTATGTGAAAAATAAAAAGCTGTAGCTTAAGCTACAGCTTTTTTATGCTTTACTCAAAAATTCTTTTTCCATTTCTAAAATATCTTCTAGCCAATATATGCCGATATCGAGTGCTGCCCACATACTTGTGCGTTCTGCTTTTTTAGTAAGCTTTGCTTTAGATATGTCATCGCCGTTCTTTTCTAAAAGCTCGATAATTATTTTTTTTGCCATATCTAAATCATTTACCTTTTCAGATTCTAAAATTGTAAATCTTACAATGAAATTTTCATTAAAATCACCGTAGTAAAGCACATTTCCATCACGAAGCAACGGTTTTTCGCGATAAAGTAAAATTTCTCTTTCTGTAAGTGCTGCCATATGTCTTCCTCCTGTTATTAATCTTTCTCTAATTCTTCTAATGCCTTTGCATCGACATCGCTGTCGTCTGAATTTGTTCGTTTAACATTCTTTATAATTACGATATCATCAACTTTGAAATCATTAACGATTGTGTCTTCAGAGGTCATTTTAACCGAAACAATGCCCTTTAATAGTTGTGACGAAATAACAGTACCTCTTCCCATTGGTGTATCGACCAAAGCACCTACATTAGGAACTTTATCCAGAAGTTCTTCGTATGCATCCTGTTCATACTTCAAGCAGCACATAAGTCTGCCGCAGGTACCTGAGATTTTAGTTGGATTTAATGAAAGAGACTGTTCTTTTGCCATTTTTATTGAAACGGGTTCAAAATCACCTAAAAACTGTGAACAGCAAAGAGCCCTTCCGCAAATTCCAAAACCGCCTAAAAGCTTTGCCTCGTCACGCACTCCGATTTGCCTCAATTCAATGCGGGTTCTAAACACTGCCGCCAAATCCTTTACAAGCTGTCTGAAGTCAACTCTGCCTTCTGCGGTAAAATAGAATAGGACCTTACTTCTATCAAATGTATATTCAACATCGACCAAATTCATATCCAAATCATTTGCTGCAATTTTTTGAAGGCATATGGGAAAAGCTTCTTTTGCACGTTTTTTATTCTCCTCAGCCTGAAGTCGGTCGCTGTCTGTTGCCTTTCTTAAAATGCTTTTTATAGGCATATTAAATTCTTTTTCATCTATTTCTTTATCTGCCAATACAACCGTTCCAAATTCTACTCCGCGCGTTGTTTCCACAATAACTCCGTCACCGACAGAAACGCCTGTATCTTCAGGATTGAAATAGTAAATTTTTCCTACGGGCTTAAATCTAATGCCCACTACTTTTGTCATGGAAATCCTCCCATAAACGCATTATGGTTTCTGAAACCGTTGCGTTAAAATTTAAATTCTGCTTAAGATTGAGCTTTAAATTGCTCAGTATGTCAAATGCTAAAACAAGTCTTTTTTTCGAAATGTCATCCCAAAAAACACTTATTTGTGAGACTTTGTTTAAAAAAACTGTATTTTCTGTCAAATTAGTTTTGACCATAATGCAATCGCGGATAAAAATCATCAGGTATTCAATAATTTCCTGAATATTTTCTTTTTCTTCCGAAAGAAAATCAACCATTTCCCGAATGCAAACAGAGTTT
>JAZSQN010000085.1:0-3716 GCA_045537995.1 Congzhengia sp.
AAAGACCAAAGGGAATAAGAATTGACTCGGGAGATATAGCATACCTTTCAAAAAAAGCAAGAAAAATGTTAGATGATGCAGGCTTTACAGATTGTACAATTACTGCATCAAATTCACTAGATGAATATATTATAAGAGACACTCTTTTGCAGGGTGCAGAAATTGATTCTTTCGGAGTGGGCGAAAGGCTAATCACTTCTAAATCTGAACCTGTTTTTGGAGGCGTTTATAAGCTTGTTGCTATTGAAAAAGACGGCGACATTTTACCTAAAATTAAAATAAGCGAAAATACTGAAAAAATTACAAATCCCGGATTTAAAAAGGTGTGTAGACTATTTTCAAATGAGAGTAAAGAGGCAATTGCTGATGTTATTACTCTCTTTGATGAAACAATTGATGAGTCTAAACCGTATGAGATTTTTGATCCCGAGCATACATGGAAAAGAAAAACTGTTTCAAATTTTACAGTTGAAGAAATTACGCAGCAAATTTATAAAAAGGGAAAAAGAATTTACAAAACTCCAGATGTTCATGAAATAAAAAAACACTGTGAGCGGGAAGTGGGAAGACTGTGGGATGAGGTAAAACGCTTTGAATTTCCTCATAAGTATTATGTTGACCTCTCGCCGAAATTGTGGAGACTAAAGGATGAACTTTTGAAAAAATATTCTAGATAATATGAGGTAATTTATGAAAGCTGTTGTAACAGGGGCGAGCTCCGGAATTGGAAGAGACATCGCGCGTGTTTTGTCAGAAAAGGGTTATGAACTCATATTGGTGGCAAGACGGAAAAATCGTCTGATAGAGTTAAAGGATACTCTTCAAACAGACGCTTTTGTGTATGTCGCAGACCTTTCAAAAACTGAAGAGTGTATCAAACTTTGTAATGCATTAAAAGATGAGGAAATCGATATTTTTGTCAATAATGCAGGTGTCGGTATGTGTGGTGATTTTTTAAATACAGAATTAGAAAAAGAGCTTGAGATGATAGATTTAAACATAAAATCTGTACACATATTGACAAAATTTTTTGCTAAAAAATTTCATGATGATAAAAAAGGATTTATATTAAATGTATCTTCGTCTGCAGCGTTTTTACCTGGACCTTTCATGGCTGCATATTACGCAACAAAATCCTATGTTTTGAGATTATCGCAGTCGGTAGATGAAGAGTTGAACCATAAAAAATCAAATGCATATGTAAGTGTTTTGTGTCCAGGCCCAGTAAACACCGAATTTGATGAGGTAGCAAATGTTACATTCAGCATGAAAGGTCTAAATAGCCGGTATGTTGCAGAATACGCCGTAAAGAAAGCTTTTTTAAGAAAAAAGATTATAATACCTGGCTTTATGATGAAACTTGCAAATATAGGTACAAAGTTACTTCCGGATAAAATACTTTCAAAAATTGCACTTAGAATACAAAAAAGAAAAATTACTTGATGTAATGTTCTTTATATCCTTCTTTTCACATAGAATTATTGTACAAGCAATAATCAAAAAAGGAGGATTTTTCGTGACGGAAAAGCTAAAGATAATGATTCTTAAAAATTTAGAACAGAATCTTAAGGGATATATATTTATTGCCGGAGTTTTCGCAGCAGGTGTGATTCTTTCGTGTGTTTTAAATATTTCTGCCGGTTCTGAAGAAGAAATAAAGCTTTATATCACTGATTTTATTTCAAATATTAAAAATTACAGCACAGATTCACTTAAAACATTTTCAATTGCAATTAACGGGCATGTAAGGTTTATAAGCATAATATTTTTGATGTCAATTACAGTAATAGGAAATATTGGCATATACCTTTATGTTTTTTTGAAAGGTTTTTCCTACGGTGCAGTATTAATTGCTTTATTTAATATGATGGGGATTAAAACAATATTATTCTTCTTCTGTGCGATATTTCCGCATCTTGTAATATTACTTCCGTGCTTTAGTGCTTATATGCAATTTTGTATAAAAAATTCGCAATTGATATCTAAAAACACAAAGAACATAAAAACGAGCGTGCTTATGCCTTTTTTATCAGGCATAATATGCATAATGTTAGCAAGTGTAGCAGCTTTGATACAGGCATATTTAGAACCGCTTTTAATCAGGCTTATTAACATTTAATCAAGGAGTATTTTATGATTAAACTATTAGGGCAATACCGAACATATCTGATTAAGAATAATTTGCACGACAACACCGTGAATGCTTATTTTTCCGATGCAGAAAGATTTGTTGAGTATCTCTATGATAAGAGAATAAAAAATATTAAAAAAGCGGATAAAAAGGTAATATCTGCATTTGTTAAAAAACTCGAAAAAGAGGGAAAGTCAAAAGCTACTATTGCAAGATGTATTGCATCTGTGAGATACTTTTATGAATATTTAATTTCTATAAATCTTATTGATTTTAATTATGCACATTCTATAAAACCGCCTAAATTTCAAAAGTCACTTCCTGATATTTTATCTGCAGAAGAGGTTTTAAGATTTTTAGAATCTCCTTCAGGCTATGAAGTGAAAGCTGTTCGTGATAAAGCTATGCTTGAGCTTTTGTACGCTACAGGTATACGAGCCAGCGAGCTTATTGAACTTAATTTAAATGATGTAAATTCAAATATAGGCTACATAAGATGCAAAAAAGATGGAGAAGAGAGAATAATACCAATTGGAAAGCACTCTATGGCAGCATTAGAAAATTATATCGGAGTAATCAGAAAAACGATTGCAAAAGAAGGAGAACAGGCACTGTTTGTGAATATGAACGGTAGAAGAATGACAAGACAGGGATTTTGGAAAATCGTAAAATACTATGCAGAAAAGGCGAATATAAACAAAAAAATAACACCACATACCCTAAGACATTCTTTTGCAGTACATCTTCTTGAAAATGGTGCAGACATTCATTCGATTCAAACTATGCTTGGTCACTCTGATATTTCATCAACACAAATCTATGAAAAGGTTATAAATAATAAACTGCGCGATATATATAAAAAAGCTCATCCAAGAGCATAAAAAAAGAAGTGCTAGCACTTCTTTTTTTTATTAAACAGGAGTAAATGTTGCTTTAACAACTTTTCCTAGAATTTCAATATCCGTTTCATCAAAAGATAAAGAGTCAAAATCAGATAAAAGAGTAATTTTGGTCTTTTTTCTTGTTACGCGTCTTATAAGAATTTTTCTTTTCTTTCTAATGAATACTGCGGCTATCTGGTCATCCGTGACATTTTCTTTTGTTGAAAAGAAAACTGTATGACCTTTTAAAATGCCTGCAGTTGCCATTGAATCATCGTTTGCAATAACAGCATAACATTCTTCGCCTTCGCAAAAAGGGATAGGAGAATTAATCGCGCCTAAATAATTTTCGTTGCGAAAAACAACATCCTCAAACTGAGTATTGTTTAAAAGAACAGGTATTTCGTTTCTTTCTATCTTGTCTTCTTTTAGGGTTACTTTTAGCTCAATGTCGCTTTTTATAAGATCGTCTTGAGTTACTTTAAAATAGTTTGAAATTTTTTCTAAAACCTCTCTTTTTGGAATGCCTCCCGAAATATAGTTGCTTATAGCAGATTTTGAAAGTCCTAATTCTTTTGCCAAAGTAACATTTTTCATACCGTGAGTTTTCATTAGATATTTTAAATTTTTAGAAAAAAGTGTTTTATTATTCATCGGATTATTTCCTTTGTGAATTATATATTTTTGTTATGTGATTTTTTTCT
>JAZSQN010000043.1:0-6821 GCA_045537995.1 Congzhengia sp.
ATGATGAATAACATAAAAAAAGCATTGACTTAAAGTCAATGCTTTAATTTTATTTTAATCCGAAGCTTTCCATTATAGGTCTAAAATAAAGATCGTCGGTTATTGATTTTGTTATTTCATACGAAATTTTTGGAAGAGGCATACGCATAATTATATGATAACCAAACTGAGTTTTTACAGGTTTTGAAATTTCCCCTTCATTTAAGTCGAAAGCAGTTTTTTCAAATTCTTCCACCATTTCGCCGGTTGTAAACACATAACCATCAGGACTTGTTTTCATTCCCGGATCTTCACCGTATTGTTCTATTAATATATCGAAATTTCCTCCGTTTTTTGCCAAATTATAAATTTTGTCAGCTGTTTTTTTGGCATCTGAATCGGAGATTTCATTTGAAGAAATAAGAATATGCTTTGCACAGACATATTCTTTGCTATAAACTTTTAAAGCCTCATCTTGATACTTTTCAGCAAAGTAAGACTTAACGGCATCTTCAAGACCGTAGTTTTTTAGATTTTTTGCATATTCACCCTTTAAAACATTCGCTTTATAGCAGTCTTCATAATTTTCGCTTGATGGAAAATAATCATCAGAAATTGAAAGATTATTTTCATCTACAATATTTTGAAGATAACTGTAGCACAGCATGGCGTTTTTTATATTATTGCGAATTAAGCCATCTTTGTCGGTTTCGTCATTGGGATATAAGCCTGTGGTTAAGTATATAACATAATTAAAAACATCATAGGCAGGGTAAATAGCAGAAAATCCATTAGCACTTATATCCTGTTTGTCGTAGATGAGAACGCTTTTTGCTTCAGGAATGAAGGCTACATTGTAGCCCATATTTTCCGTTACAAAGCGAACAGGTACAAATGTTATATCACCGCGTATTTCGGGGCAAGCATCTAAAACTATTTCGATGTCATTCACATAGGCTTTTGTAGAATCGATGTATAGTTTAATTTCTCTATCAGAATTTACAATTTTAACTTCACGAAGAGCAGGGTCCCAGCCTACCTTACAATTAAAACTTTCTGATAGTGCTCGTATGGGAACCATCGTTCTGTCATTTGCAATATAAGGTGCAGCTAAAAGCGGTGAAGTTTCAAGTTCTCTGTTTTCTGTTTCGTTGTTAACCTTAGCAATTGTTGCATCACCGATAATAAATTCTACTGTCACAGCGTGTGCAGAAACAGAAAATAAAAACATAAAGGTTATAAATAAAAGAACATTTTTTTTCATAAAGAACTCCTATAACAGATAATCAGAGATAGTATTTCTGCTTCTTACGCGAGGCTTTTCAATAGTTGGTTCTTTTCCTAAAAGCCAAGCCTCAAAGTCAGCAGGACTCAGTTTTTCGGATTTAAAGTCAGCGTATTTTGATGATGCTTCACTCATCCAGTTGTTGTATTCGTATTGACTCATTGAACCCTTTGATTTTAAATATCTGTTGTGCTTTGTAACTTTATCATATAGTTTTTTTATATCGTTTGCACGACTGTTCTTCCTGTACTGTCTGTGAGCGCCGATTTTTTTACAGGAATACCCGTTTTCTGTAATTCTGTCGCAATAAACAGAATCCGCTCTTCCTGACGGGAAGAAAAATCTGCCGCAGTTTTCACAAATTTTAAGTGGTTTTTTAATATATGTAGCAGTAAGGATTTCAAGTATAAAAAGTTCTTTTGCAGATGTAAGTGCAAAACATGGTATAATTTCGTTTTCAAAAAGTTCAAATGACATATTTAGATTTTTTGAAATGTACAATTTAGCCTTTCTGCCGGCATCAAATTCACCTAAAGCACTAAGGTTTAAATCATCTAATTCGATTAACTTTTTAAACTCGGAATTTGCCAATTTAGACAATTCTGCGTCGTTATAATCATCAAATAGGGAGTAGGGGTTTTCAAAATCCCATTTATTTCCCAAACTTACAGCACCTGCACCTGCTGAGTATTCATTTTTTTTCTTTCCTGATACAATTGTGATAATGCCTTTGTTTATGTAAGCTTTAATCAATATAATACCTTCTTTCTCGTTTTTACAAGATAAGGGTATCATATTATGTAGGATATTGTCAATACTTTTTTAGCACTAAGGATATAAAATTTAGTTTTCGCACACCAACATTTTTTTTAGTTTTTCGAGTATTTTCTTTTCGAGTCTTGAAACCTGAACCTGAGAAATCCCTAGTTTTTTTGAAACAACTGATTGAGTTTTGTCCTCAAAATATCGCATAACTATTATTTTTCTTTCTCGTTCACAAAGAGAAGAAATAGCACGCCGTATATCAATTTCAGTTAAAATTTTACTTTCGTCAATATTGGATTTTAAAAAATCCGATAGATTTTTTTTACAGTCTTCGCGCTCAAAAAATATTGATTCAGGTGGTGTTGTAGCTTCTTTTGCAGCTACAATATCCTCAGCCGACATTTTTAATGCTTGTGCGATTTCTAAAACGCCTGGTGTTTTACCTTTTGTCTTTTGTTCTTCTTCTACAAAACGGGAGATTAAAGATGCAGTTTGTTTTATTGTTCTGCTTACCTTAATAGGCCCATCATCTCGAAGAAATCTCCGTATTTCACCCAGAATCATTGGTACTGCATATGTTGAAAATTTTACATCTAAAGACAGATTAAAATTATCTATAGCACGAACTAACCCCATAGCACCCAATTGATTTATATCATCTGCTTCATATCCGCGATTGTAAAATTTTTTTGAAAGATAAAGAACAAGGCCCATATTTTCGGATACTAATTTTTCTTTTGCGTCGGCATCTCCATTCTGGGCGGCACTGATTAAAGCATATGTAGAGTCTTTTTGAAATTTTTCCACAATTCACCTCTTAAAGTCATAAACCAGATGTTTTATTTCCTATTTTTTTGACCATAGTAACAGTTGTTCCGTTGTTGGGAACGCTTTTTACTGAAATATCGTCCATAAATGTTTCCATCACCGTAAAACCCAGTCCGCTTCTTTCGGAATCTTGAGAGCCTGTGTACAGGGGAGTGCGTGCAAGTTCGATATCTTCTATTCCACAGCCTGTATCCTCTATTTTAATTGTGGCTGTGTCCTCGTTCAAACTACAGGATATGTAAATGATACCCTCACTTTCGCGGTAACCGTGAATAATAGCGTTTGTCACTGCTTCCGAAACTGCAGCTTTTACATCTTCGATTTCGTCTAAGGTGGGATTTAGTTGTGTGATGAAAGCTGCTACTGCAGTACGGGCAAATTTTTCGTTTTCTGATATACTGATAAAGTTTAAATTCATACTGTTATTCATTAAGAGATTTCCTCCTGTATATTATTAATTGCACCATCTACGCTTTCAAAGGTCTTAATAAGCGATTTTATCCCTGACATATTAAGGAGCCTGTCCACATTATTTGAAGCATTTGCAATTGCGACATTTCCTCCCATAGAAGTAACGAGCTTATACCTGCCTATTATGACGCCTATTCCGGAGCTATCCATAAAGTTAAGGTTGGAAAAATCGAAAACAAGATTTTTAACATTTCTGTTTTTGATTACTTCTTCGATAAGGTTTTTAACCTCCTTAGCAGTATGGTGGTCAAGCTCACCGCAAAGTGATATTATCAATATTTTCTTTTTGATTGTAACTGTGATTTCCAACAGTATTCCTCCTTTGTAGATTTTCCAACAAATATTTATACGAGAAATATTATTGACAGTCCTTTGATGAAATATACAACCTTTTGTCAAAAATTCAACTACTTTTCGACAAAAATAAAAAAACAGGCTGTAAATTTTATTTACAGCCTGTTTTTTTATAGTGGTTTTTTTTGAATTTTTCCTTGTAATCTGGGGTATATATCTGGAGTAGATTTTATTTTTGATATTACAACAAGTGAATGGGTAATATCTGTTTTAGGGATTGTGTATTTATATACTCCTGTAACTTCACCGCCTAAAATTTTAATTGCGTTTTGTGCGTCAGCTAGTTCTGTTTCGACATTTCCTCCCTTATATGCCAAAAAAATACCGCCGGGTTTTAAGTAAGGAATACAGTATTCTGCCAATGCAGATAAATTGGCCATAGCGCGAGAAACTGCTCCGTCAAAATTTTCGCGAAGCAAAGAACCTGATTTTGCGCCGTCTTCGGCTCTTGAGTGCACTAAATCCACATTTGAAAGCGAAAGATTTTCCTTTACTTCTTTTAAAAATGTGAGCCTTTTGTTTAATGAATCAAGAAGTGTGAGTTTAAAGTCGGGATTTGCAATTTTAAGTGGAATTCCAGGAAAGCCTGCACCTGTTCCTACATCTATTAAGGCTTTTTTGCCGTTTAAAAATTTGAGTCCGTAAAGACTATCGACAAAGTGCTTTGTAACGATTTCTTCTGGTTCTGTTATTGTGGTGAGATTCATTTTTTTGTTCCACTCTATGAGAAGACCTGCATATTTTTCAAATTGTGCAAGCTGGTTTTCCTCTAAATCAAATCCGGCACTAAGTGCTGTATTATATAAATAGTGAGTCATCGTTATTTTCATCCTCTTCTTTGGGTATGTTTTTAATGATTAGTTTAGCAACTTCCTTTAGATTGTCTATATAGATAAATGTGGGTGATTCTTTTGCGTATTTTCTAAAGAATACATCAATTCCCATATTGTATATAAAATCTGAAACAATATTTCCGTTGCTAAAGTAGAGTCCCTTTTCATCGTATGTGAGCTCTATGTCAGGAAGAAGAATGTCAAAGGAAACATTGTTGCGCATTGTATCAAAACAGAAAACTCGTTTATCTGTTACAAAATACAAACGACTTTTAATATTCTTTCTTCTATACCATAGCCTTCCGAATATAATATAAAATCCAATTAAAAGAAATGTTATTCCGATTAAAGAAAACATTATTCCATGACCTGCTATCATTGCAATTAAAGAAAACAATGAGTATGAAATTAAAAGTACTCCAAAAGCAAGAGAGAGTGGAATTAGTAAAAAATCCGATTTATTTAGAAGAGGAACTCTAACAGGTTTGCCTTGCCAGATAATTTTTTCGTTTTTTAAATATTTTTCCTTTATTTCATCGTAAGTCATAAAAAACTCCTTAAATAAAATTATGCGGCAACGGAAATACGCTGCCGCAAATACTTAGATTAATATGAGCCGGAGGAGCGCTTATAGCCTGAACCTCGCTTTGAGTCAATACCTTTTTTCATATCTTGTAATTTTTCGTCACTGTCCTGTTTAAACTTTGCAATCATATCCTCAAAGCTTGCAGGCTGTGAAGTTTTTTTTAACCAATCAAAATCGTCAGGTTTTTTGGGTGACGCTTTTGATGAGGACCTTTTAGAGTTGCGTTCGTCAATTAAAGCCTGCTTTACAGAAAGACTTATTTTGCCGCTTTTGTCGATGGACAAAATTTTCGCCTTTACAGTATCGCCCTCTTTTACATGCTCTTTAATGTCTTTTACATATTCAAGTGCTATTTCTGAAATATGTATAAGACCTGTTTTTCCATTATCAAAAGTAACAAATGCACCGAATTGTGTAATACCTGTTACTTTTCCTTCGATTACTTTTCCCGGTTCTAATTCCATTAAAACCTTTCCTCCTGTAAGTTACTTATATAGCGCAATTATTTTGAAGCGTCAACAAAAACCTTTTCATTAGGTCTTGTGTAGCCGAGTCTTTCGCGGATTATTCTTCTTATATAATCCTCAGAATCGATAGCCTCAAGCTCTGCCTTAAGATTGGCCTGTTCATGTAGGGCTTCCTCATATTTTGCATCAACGATGGCATTTTCCTTTTTTAAGGCAGCGAAATTAAACTGTTGTGATATAAGAGAAATAAGCAAATAAACGAACAAAAAGGAAAATAACAGTCTTTTCGCTAAGGTTTTAAAATTAACTTTTTTATTTACTATTTTTGTAGAATTATCCATAGTATCTCCTAGGATTTTTTAAGTGCGTGTTTAATGTTTTTAAACGAATGAAAAATGCTTATCATCAAAGGTGAAAAAAGCTTTCGTATAAGATTAAACAACAGACTTATGTTATTATATATAATTTTATACATTAATTTAACCGGTGTCAATACCATTTTTAAAAAAACTTTAAAAACATTAAAGAAAAATAGCATAATTTTTTGAAAAATAAAGGGGAAAATTCTTCCGAGTGTCAGTTTGTATAATATGGCGCCAATAAACGCACCTGCAAATTCAAAACCTCTTACATAACCATTTGATACGGAAAACAGCACAAATATCATAATTGTACAGGCAGATGTAACAAAAACACCGTCACAAATATTACAAACCAAAACAGAGAATTTTTCTGTATTTCTTGCAGCTGAAAAAATGTCATATGTAAGCATAATAAATGCTCCGGAGAGTACCGACCATAAGAAAATGACAACTTCTTCAGAAATAGAAAGTATCATAAATACCTCCGATTATTTCAACATTTTTTTAAAGAAACCTTTGTTGTTCCTTGCATCTTTTCCGTTTCCTGTATATGCGACACCGAAAATTTCGCCTTCTATGATAAGCTCGCCTGATGCTACATCCAGTTTTTGTATATGTAAATCTTCACCGTCTATAATAAGCGTGTCGTCATTGGTAAATAGCACTATTTTATTTTCGTCAAATGTGTCAACATCGCTGACACCGCATATTGACATTTTCTGTTTGTTTTCAATTACAATGTTGTGAAAAGAGTTAACTTCCTGAGTCATAGCATCCACCTTTTAATTATTTTTTTATATGTTTATGAAATTTTTAAACATATTATGACATGGTCAAAAAATGCATTGACTATCTACATATAAAATGTTAAAATATTTATATAAAATAGCA
>JAZSQN010000057.1:0-5940 GCA_045537995.1 Congzhengia sp.
ATAAGTATTAGTATCGGCTTGAAAATAACCAATATATTTACTATTTTTCCATTTCTTTTCCATTATATCTTTAACTTTATTAAATTGTTCTATCAATGATAATTCCTTATATTCTCCGCTTCCATTTAAACAGTAGATGCAACCTTTTCCGTCTTTTTTATTAGGGCATCCAAAACCTGCATTTAAATTGATTTTAAACATTTTGCTTCCATACTTAGATTTATAATGATAATTTAATGTATGATATCTTTTATTATCGCATGTAAATTCAAACATAAATACACTGCTTGCTCTATTTAAAATGAATATATCATATCAGTTTTTCTTTGTCAAACGAAGCATGAAAAATATCATGGATAATAAAAACAAGAAGAGGATTATATAAGATATTTCAAATGTTGTTTGTGGTGTCATTACATTCGGAGAAAAAACAGAAATGTTTTGATTTGTTTTGAGGATTATTCTTGTAATCATCATGGAAATCGCCATTTGAACTACTTTACCAAAAAAATATGTACGCATTAAAAGATCTGTCTTTTTTACTGCACCCTGTACTTGCAAAAGTACACAAATCCCGCCAAATCCTATAACACCTGAAAGCAAGGTAAGCATATCTTCTTTTATGAGATCTGCGCATATGATGGTCTTTGCTCCCGTAGTTACCTCGAGCAAAGCATTTATAAAAAGATTCGGAACGATTTCTTTTATTATTTCATAAATGCATCCGAAAAAAACAACATATCCGCATACATTTAAAACCGCTCTTACTGCACCTTCTACACTTTCCGCTATGGCATTACCGATGTTTAAAACTACATATTCGTCATTTTTTTCATTTTTGTCTTCTTTTGCAAAAAACGAAAGCAAAATACCTGTAATAATTGCAGAAATCACATGGATAATATAGAGTAGAATTCCTGTATTCTTATTCCCAATCATACCATAACCTACTGCACCAATTACAAAAAGAGGTCCGGAATTATTGCAAAATGCAAGCAGGCGTGACCCCTCATTAATTGAAATTTTTCCCTGTTCACATAAGTCTGCTGTAACTTTCGCTCCTGTTGGATATCCGCAAAGTATCCCTATCACAAAAACGACTGCGCCTTTGCCAGAAACCTTAAAAAGTTTTTTGGATATTGGCTCTAAAAATTTTCCCACAAGTGCAATAAGTCCTGTGTTTACTAAAATTTGTGATAGTACAAAAAACGGAAAAAGCGAAGGAATTACAGAAAATGCGCAAAGCTTTAAAGATGAAATTGCAGCGCAAGTCACTTTTTCTGTATTTATAATAAGCATCAAAATAGCCGCAAAAACCAAAGTTAAAATAAAAATTTTCTTCACTCTCACAATCTTCACCCCATGTAATATTATGAGGTTTTAAGCATAAGTATAACTGAGGTGAGTGTATGACAAAACGCAAAAAACCAAAACGGAAGGTATCAGAAAAAATCGTAAAAAAACTTGATATTCCTGAGGATATAATTTTTGACATACCAAGAATTACAATGCTCGTTCCAAAAGAGCTTCGCATCGAGAACTACAAAAGTATATTGGAGTATGAAAATTGTAAAATTACACTCTCGTGCAAAAATATTTTAATTGAAATCTGCGGAGAGAATCTCAATATTTCTTTAATTACAGATGAAGAAATTGCAATATGCGGCAATATTGCTTCAATGAACTTTTCTAAAATACGGAGTTGATATAATTGTCTGTTATAACACTAATTTCATACTTTAAGGGATATCTTACCATTACTGTAACAGGGAAATTCTGCGAGCGTTTTATAAATGTATGCACAACAAAAGATATTCTTCTTTGGGATATTACCAGAATTTCCGATACTTCCATAAGATGTAAAATCTCCGTTCCTGCATTTAAAAAAATCACCGAAATTGCCTACAACACCGGTGTTAGTATACATATAAACATAAAGCACGGTTTTCCTTTTTTTCTTGCACGATATAAAAAAAGAAAACTTGCTTTAATGGGTGTTTTTCTTTTTATTTTTTTTGTTATACTGGCAAATCAGTTTGTATGGGACATTGAGGTTATTGGAAACTATAAAATTCCTGAAAAAAAAATAATTTCAGTTTTAAATGAATCAGGTCTTAAAATAGGAATGTTAAAATCAAAAATAAATCAAAAAGAACTTAAAAAAGACGCTCTTCTTGCAATACCTGAACTTTCGTGGCTTTGGGTAGATAAACGCGGTTCTAAAATAATCGTAGATGTAAGAGAAAAAATTGAAACTCCCGAAATTTTAAATCCTGATGATTATTTTAATGTAGTTGCTGCAAAAGACGGTATCATACAAACAATGGTAGTACGAGGCGGAATTCCTGTTTTAGGCGAAGGAGATACAGTTTTAAAAGACATGGTAATAGTTACAGGAAAAATTCCAAGCAGTGTTAGAGAAGATATACGCTATGTACGAGCAAGCGCCGAAATTTATGCTCGTGTTTGGTATGAAAAAAAACGCCTTTTTTCTAATATTTCTACAACAAGAAGTGAAAGCGGAAAAAGCAAGAATTTTTATTCTCTTACCTTTTTTGGAAAAAATATTAATATTTTCCATAAAGATAGTCCACCTTATGAATTTTACGATACAGAGGAAAAAAAATATTCTTTGTTCGGTATTGGTTTAATTAAAAAAGAATATACCGAAATAATTTTAAATCAAGAAATAATGACTGAAAATACCGTCGCCGATTTTGGCACTACACAACTAAAAAAAGAAATAAAAGAGGAAGTTATGCCAAATTCAACACTTATCTCCTTGGAATCAACACATACAGTATTAAATGATTCAACTATTGAGGTATGCGTAAAAGCTGAATATTTAGAAGATATCGCATTACAAATAAAAGGAGAATTACCAGAAAATATGAAAGACTTGAATTAATTTTTTATGTGTGATAAAATATTATTATACTACTTTTGGGAGTTAACTTATGAAAAAAACAGTTTTTATAACAGGAGCATCGAAAGGCATAGGAAGCGCTACTGCACTCTACTTTGCAGAATGTGGCTACGATGTCGCAATAAATTATTTGAATAACAAAGAAAAAGCAGAGTGTGTTGCCGAAAATATAAGGCGTCTTGGCAGAAACGCTATCACTTTACAAGGAGATATTTCCGACAAAAATTGTGCTTCTTTAATGGTACAGCGTGCAACTTTAGAATTGGGTGAAATTACTGTACTTGTAAATAACGCTGGTATTGCTCAGCAAAAGCTTTTTAATGACATAACAAAGGAAGATTGGGACAGAATGTTTGCTGTAAATGTCGGCGGTGCCTACAATATGATATCTGCAATTCTTCCGTCAATGATACATAATAAACGCGGTTCGATTATAAATGTTTCTTCAATGTGGGGAATTTCAGGTGCCTCATGCGAGGTGCATTACTCTGCATCAAAAGCCGCTCTTATCGGTTTAACGCGTGCACTGGCAAAAGAACTTGCGCCCTCTAACATAAGGGTTAATTGCGTTGCTCCGGGACTCATCGATACCGAAATGAATAAGGATTTGTCCGATAACGACATTTTAGGCATAATAGAAGAAACGCCACTAGGCAAAATAGGAACACCAAAAGATATTGCAAAATCTATTTTCTTTTTAGCAGACGATGAGTTTTCGCCATTTACAACAGGTCAGATATTAAGTCCAAACGGAGGACTAGTAATTTAAAAAACGCTCAACCATTAAGGTTGAGCGTTTTATTTTTTTATTTTAAATACTTTGCAACTTCTGCTGCAACAATATTTGTGATTTTTTCAAGATCACTTGTTGAAAGACCTGTACTTCCTGCAATTCCCATATCTGCCTTATTGCAGCTGCCAAAAAGTTCAAGCTTGTTTATTGTAGCAAGTTTAACCGCTTCAACCGCAGCAGGAATAAGGTCAATTATTCCCTTATTCATATCTGAGAACTTCTTAAACTCTGCCTCTACTGCCGCAACATTGATATCAGTAAAGATATTAACTTTGCTGATACCGTCTTTGATTGCCTGTCTAAAGTCGTTATCTGTAAGACCTGAACCGCCGTGAAGTACCAACGGAACATCAACTGTCTTTGCAATTGTACGGATTCTTTCAAAATCAAGTTTAGGTGGTAACTTATATGCACCGTGTGCGTTACCTACAGCAATAGCTAAAGCGTCAACACCTGTTCTGTCAACAAAGTCTTTTGCGAGTGAAGGATCTGTAAAGAATTCTGAAGGGTCTGCTAAATGAGAGCTTCCTTCTGCTGAACCTTCATTATCGCCTACATGACCTAATTCACCTTCGATTGTTGCACCGTAGGAATGTGCTAAATCTGCCATTTCCTTAACTTTGCGAACATTTTCCTCATATGAATCTGTAGAGCAATCATACATAACTGAGCTAAAACCAAGCTTTAATGCTTTTGCACAAACATCATATGTAAGACCATGATCCATATGTACAACAACAGGTACCGATGCTTTCTTTGCCATAGGAATCAAATAATATGAAACTTCTTCTAACGGTCCATATGGTAATAAAACTTCGGCAGTACCCATAATAACCGGTGATCTTTTACTTTCTGCAGCATTTATAATACCGCGTGCAAGTTCTAAGTTAACAGCATTAAAAAGACCTACTGCATACTGGTTCTTTTTTGCCGGTCTTAGAACCTCATTCATATTAACTAACATATTTTCTCCTCCTTAGTCAATAGTTTCAACTGTTTTGTTGTAGAAAGATTTTAATGCAGCTGTCGCTAAAGTATGAGAAAGTTCTGTTTCTTCAGGTCTGAAAAGTCCAAAAGGTACTTCTACGCCTGAATACTCTAACATAAATGCTGCAATCTGCTGCTGTATAGCATCAGTGAAACCAAACTCAAAAATAGGGCCTGTAATTGTCGGAAGCATAGGCTTATAACCAATAATTATGCGGTTCCATGACTGTTCTTTACCCCATGAAGATGTATAGTAGAATGCATTAGCATCATCACTTGAGAATCTTGCACTGCAATCCATACCGTAAATTTCAAAGAACCAACGGTTTGTAGAACCAGGACACATACGCTTTGTTTCCAATGTCATTGGAATTTCATCACCGTCAGCATTTAATGTTGTACAGAAGATTGTGCAGTTATCAAATGTATCGCAAACTGCTGTGCCGCCCTTACCGTCGGGGCGTTCCTTTACGATATTACTGAAATGCGCTCTTACTGTTTTAGGCTTAAATCCAAGACGGAATGGAACATGCTGTGTGTGGATACCGAGATCGCCCAAGCATCCGTATTCACCATTGAATTTTACCATACGCTTCCAGTTGATAGGCTTTGTTGTGTCCATATCACTGCAATGGTTAAATCCGCAATGTATTTCTAAAATTTTACCGAATTTGCCTTCGTTAAACCAGTTAATCATTGTCTGCATAGCAGGATAATAAGGGAATTCACTGCAGCAACGAACGAATGTATTAGGTGTTTCACGAATTGCTTTCATTATGTTTTCGTTAGCCTTTTTGTCAATGCCAAAAGGTTTTTCACCTAAAAGAGCTTTACCGCTTTTAATGATGTCTATATAAAACTGCTCATGGAGATTGTGCGGAACTGCGCAGTAAATAGCGTCAATATCGTCCTTTTCCAAGAGTTCTTTATAATCTGACACTGAATATTTGATTTCAGGAAAATTCTTTTGGAACCATTCCATTTCCTTAGGAACAACCGAACAAATACCTACTATTTCAGGTTTCGGAATATCATCGGTCAAGTGGCACCAACGAGCTGCAGCAGAAGCAAACTCTCTTGCCATAAGACCGCATCCGATAAGACCAAATCTTACAGTTTTCATATCTACTTTCCTTTCATTCTACCTCAAAATAAAAGAGGCAATTATAACACTTTAAGGGCTGTTGCGATAATTTCGCAACGGCCCCTATAGTTTTTTAATTAATATTGATTA
>JAZSQN010000140.1:0-7815 GCA_045537995.1 Congzhengia sp.
AGTAGCACAAAAAAATGTGCAATTGTGTGCAAAGAAAACATTGTTGTTTATTTGACAAGAAGTATATAATTATGATAAAATATAATTTGAAATAGTTGTGTGTTGCAAAGGAGAAAGTTATGGTTGATTTTTCAAAGATTAAGCTCATAATATGGGATCTTGATTGCACTCTGTGGGATGGTACGGTGAGTGAGGAAAGTGTTACTCTTTTTCCTCAAAATAGCCAGTTTATAAAAGATGTGACAAACATTGGAATTGTTAACTCTATTTGCTCGAAAAATGATTTTGATGTTGCTGAGAAAAAGCTGAATGACCTCTGTTTATGGGATTACTTCGTATTCCCATCTATAAATTGGGAAAGTAAAGGTAACCGCATTAAAGAAATAATAAGTTCAATGTCATTACGCCCTGTGAATGTTCTCTTTATTGACGACAATCCACAAAATCTTAAAGAAGCCGAGTTTTATTGTCCTGGTATTATGACTATTCTCCCTGAGGATCTTGCTCCTCTGTATGAAATTGCCGATAGAGCCGAAAAAAAAGATACCTCTCATAAGAGGCTTAAACAGTATAAAATATTGGAGGAAAAGTCTTCTTACAAAAAAACTTTCTCTTCGAATGAGGACTTTTTGATGTCTTGCGGTATAATAGTTGAAATAAATTATGATTGCATAAATAACTTAGAAAGAATTTATGACCTTGTGCAAAGAAGCAATCAGTTAAATTATACAAAAATCCGTCACACACAAGATGAACTAAGGAATATTTTTGATGATGATTCTTACACTTGTGGGTATGTGACTGCACGCGACAATTTTGGAGACTATGGCATTATAGGTTTCTTTGCCACAAAAGAAAATCGGCTTGTCCATTTTACCTTTTCTTGTAGAACATTAGGTATGCGAATAGAACAATATGTATATATGAGCATTGGTTGTCCTGAGTTGACAATTGTGGGAGATGTGGTAGAAACCCTAAATAAGGATTTTATGCCATCTTGGATAAACAATTCGGTTTCAAAACAAAACAAAAAATACGAAACAACCCTTAAAATTCTTTTAAAGGGACCTTGCGATATGTCTCAGATGTTCTCCTTTATAGAGGAAACCGATCAAATTGCTACTGAATTTTCATATGTGGGCAAAAACGGCGTTTTGATAGAAGGACACAACCATACTGCTCAGATAGCTACATCTTTGTATTCTGAACAAGCTGCCAAGAATGATATACTTAATGATTTTTCTTGGTTTGACAAAGATATGCTTGATACAAGGCTTTCTACTGAGAATTTTAATTATCTTGTACTTTCGATGTTTTCGGACGGAAACTTAGGCATATACCGCAGAAAAGAAACAAAAGAATTGATCTCACTTTGTGAAGGTTTCTATGATCTCACTGACAAAAAGAATCATCAAAAATATATTGATAAGTCTATTTTTACATCAAATATTGACTTTACAGAAGCTGATTTAAATCTATTTGGAGAAAAATATGAGTATGTAGATAATAGCGATTGCTCCTACTCTATTGAATCTCTTGATAAAATATGCAAAAAACTACAGGGTACTAAAATCATTTTAATATTGCCAACAGAAAAGCCCTATAAAGGAAAAACTTTGCCTTCTTACGAGAACAGACATGTTTTTCATCAAAGACTTAACGAAAAGATTCGCATATGGGCAGAAAATAAAGAAAATGTCGTACTCTTGCCAATAGATAAATACATACACAGTTCAAAAGATTACACCGACTCTATTAATCACTTTGTAAAAAGAGTATATTACGACCTTGCACAAGATATAATTAGGATTATTGATGACAGCAGTAATGTTTTTCGCTCAAAAGGTAAATATTTTCTTATAAAAGAGAGGGTATTTCAAAAGCTAAGGCGTATTAAAACGGTCATCTTTTCTTTTATAAAAAAGTGTATGATGAAGTAAAAGATATGTAAATTACATATCTTTTACTTTTTTAAACAACATAAATTTGTTTGAAATTTCTTTAAAAACCTCTTGACTTTATCGCGATAAAGTGATAAAGTAATAAAGTGATATTATTAATCACCGCAAAACTACTTTTTAAAGGGAGTATGAAAATGCAACTAAAATCAGAATATATGCGCACGGAGGAAAAGGTTATTTTTGCACTTCGTGAGCTTTATACAAAATACGGCTACGCTCAGTTTAAAATGAGTAAATTTGAAGAATATGATTTATATGTTAAAAATAAGGACTTTTTGGTATCTGACGGAGTAATTACATTCAATGATACAAACGGAAAACTTTTGGCACTAAAGCCCGATGTTACATTGTCAATTATCAAAAATTCCAGCGACTGTGAAACAGGTGTTCAAAAACTTTACTATAACGAGAATGTATACCGTGTTTCTAAAAACACACACTCGTTCAAGGAAATTATGCAGACGGGTTTAGAGTGCATAGGTAACATTGATACATACAATGTCTGTGAAGTACTTTTGCTTGCTGCAAATAGCCTTAATGCCATATCATCTGACTACATTTTGGACATTTCACATATGGGGCTTATTTCTTCTGTATTAGATGGAATAAAAGATGACACAAAAAGCCTTATTTTAAAATACATAAGCGAGAAAAACACACATGATATTGTTTCACTTTGCGAAAAAGAGGGAATTGACAGCAAAGTGATAATAGATTTAATTAATATAAACGGTACTGCAAAGGAAATTACACAAATGCTTACATCCGTTAATTTTCCTGAGATATCGAATGATTCTTTATCTGAGATAAAGGATATAGCAGGCGTCTTAGAGAGTTTACCTGAGGGTAATAATATCCGCTTTGATTTTTCGATTATAAACGATATGAATTACTATAGCGGTATTGTGTTTAAAGGTTATATAAACGGTATCCCCACAGGAATTTTATCTGGCGGAAGATACGACTTATTGATGACTAAAATGGGGAAATGCTGCGGTGCTGTAGGATTTGCTGTGTATCTTGATTTTCTTGAAAGATATATGGAAGAAATAAAAGAGTACGACACAGATATTTTGCTCTTATATAATGAGACGGACAGCTTATGTGAGGTTTTAAAAACTGTATCTTCACTAACGGCGCAAGGAAACAGAGTTTTAGCAGAAAAAACTATACCTGACGGTTTAAAATATAAAACTCTTTTAAGATTTGAATAGAGGTAATGATATGAAAGATTTTATAAATATAGCCTTACCTAAAGGACGATTAGGAGAAAAGGTTTACGATATGTTTGAACGCGCGGGATACCCTTGTCCTGCCATACACGAAAACAACAGAAAGCTTATTTTTGAAAACCTTAAAATGAGTGTTCGGTATTTTTGGGTTAAACCATCAGATGTTGCCATATATGTTGAAAGAGGTGCAGCAGACATAGGCGTCGCAGGAAAAGATATTTTGCTTGAGTACGAGCCCGACATTTATGAACTTTTAGACCTTAATTTAGGTAAATGTAAAATGGCAGTAGCATCACAAGAGGACTTTCGTGACAACACTGAAAAGACGCTTCGCGTTGCAACAAAATTTGTAAATATAACTAAAAAATACTATGCTTCAAAAAGCCGTGACATCGATGTTGTAAAGCTGAACGGTTCTATAGAAATTGCTCCTATATTGGGACTTTCTGATGTGATAGTTGATATCGTTGAAACAGGTACTACATTAAAAGAAAACAATTTAAGGGTTTTTGAAACGATTGTACCTATTTCTGCCCGTTTAATAGCGAATAAATCGAGCTATAAATTTAAATCGGACAAGATTTTAGATATTAAGGAAAAACTCTCAGAACAGGTGATTAAAAATGATTAAGATATATAGATACGGCGAAGTTAAAAATGAAGAAATTTTCGCACGGACAGAGATTAAAACGAATGTGGAAACAATAGTTTCAGGCATTATAGAAAATGTCAAAAAGTTCGGTGATTTTGCACTTTTAGACTACACAAAAAAGTTTGACGGTGTATGCCTTCATAATCTTAAAGTAACAGAAGAAGAAATTGAAGATGCATATTCATCAGTTGATGAAAAATTCATTGAGGTATTAAAAAAAGCGGCAGAAAACATTACTAAATTTCACACACAGCAAAAACGCGATGGATTTAGAATTGAAAATTCCGACGGAACGATTATGGGACAAAAAATAATTCCCATAGAGCGTGCAGGACTTTATGTACCGGGTGGCACAGCAGCATACCCTTCTACTGTTTTAATGGATAGTATTCCTGCAAAAATAGCAGGGGTTAAAGAACTTATAATGGTAACTCCCCCTGATAAATCCGGAAAAATAAATCCTGTTATTTTGGCTGCGGCAAAAATTGCAGGCGTGAACAAAATATTTAAAGTAGGCGGAGCTCAAGCCATTGCAGCACTCGCTTACGGAACCGACTCTATTCCTAAGGTAGATAAAATTGTAGGTCCCGGAAACGCTTTTGTAGCAGAGGCTAAAAAACAGGTTTTCGGCACAGTTTCAATAGATATGATTGCAGGTCCAAGCGAAATTTTGATCGTGGCGGATGATAAAAGCAATCCTTCACACCTTGCGGCTGACCTTTTGTCACAGGCAGAGCACGATAAGTTAACAAGCGCTGTACTCGTTACCACAAGTATGGAGTTAGCACAACAGGTGGCAGAAGAGATAGAAGTGCAGCTCAAAAAGCTTTCCAGAGAAGAAATCGCACGAGTATCAATAGATTCAAACGGTAAAATCATTGTTGCTGATAATTTAGAAAAAGCAATAGATATAGCAAACGAAATTGCACCAGAACACTTAGAACTTGTAGTTGATAACCCCTTTGATTATCTTGATAAGATAAAGCACGCGGGCTCAGTGTTTATGGGAAGATACTGCCCTGAAGCATTAGGTGACTATATGGCAGGTGCAAATCACACACTTCCTACAAGTGGCACAGCAAGATTTTCAAGTCCTTTGTCGGTGGATGATTTTATAAAGAAAACACAGTTTACATATTACACAAAAGAAGCGCTTTTAGAAATTGCTGATGATGTTTATTACTTTGCCGAGAATGAAGGCTTAACAGCGCACGCCAAAAGTGCGGTTATAAGAGTTAAGGATGATAAAAATGAGTAGATTTTTAAATGAAAACTTAAAAGGGCTTATAGCTTACACTCCGGGAGAGCAACCTAGAGACAAAAAATATATAAAGCTTAATACAAACGAATCCCCCTACCCTCCTTCACCTCAGGTGTTGGATGCAATTTCTAAAGGAGAGATTTTGGATTTAAGGCTTTATTCTGACCCGTTGTGTAAAACTTTAAAAGAAAAGATTGCAAAAAGGTATGATGTTGATGCGGAAAATGTATTTGTATCGAACGGTTCTGACGAATCTTTGAATTTTTTCTTCATGGCTTTTTGCGGTAAAAAACAGCCTGTGGTATTTCCTGATATTACATACGGATTTTACAAGGTTTTTTGTGAACTTTACGGAATTGACTATGAAATGATACCTCTTATGGAGGACTTTTCTATAAACATTGATGATTATTTAGGGATAAACAAAAATATAGTTATAGCAAACCCAAATGCTCCTACAGGACTTGCTATGCCCCTATCATCTATTGAAAAAATTGTTTCTTCAAACCCAAAAAATATTGTTTTAATTGATGAGGCATATGTAGACTTTGGTGCAGAGTCTTCTGTTTCTTTAACTAAAAAGTATGATAATTTATTAGTAGTACAGACCTTTTCAAAATCAAGATCATTAGCAGGTGCACGCTTGGGCTTTGCAATCGGAAACAAAGAAATTATAGCGGATTTAGAAAAAATTAAGTACTCTACCAATCCATACAATGTAAATCGTTTGTCTTTGGCAGCAGGCGCTGCTGCTATCGACGGCGACGAATATTTTAAAAAGAATGCAAAAGAAATTATAAATACAAGGAAGTTTACAAATGATGCCCTGATAAATCTAGGTTTTACATGCATTGATTCAAAGGCAAACTTTATATTTGCAAAAAGTAATGATATTTCAGGCGAAACACTTTATCAAAAACTTAAGGAAAAAGGTGTGCTTATAAGACACTTTACGCTTTCAAGAATTTGTGAATATAACAGAATTACAATCGGCACAAAAGAAGAGATGGAAATATTCATCAAAAAAGTTAAGGAGTGTTTGTGATGCGAACTGCTGAAATTAAAAGAAAAACTAACGAAACTGATATTTTTCTTTCACTAAATATTGATGGAAAAGGAATTTCAAAAATCAATACAGGCTGCGGTTTTTTAGACCATATGCTTACTCTTTTTGCGCGACACTCATCGTTTGATTTAGAGCTTAGCTGCGCAGGTGATACATATGTTGACTATCACCACTCAGCAGAAGATATAGGCATTTGCTTAGGTACTGCATTTTCAAAATGTATAGGGGACAAAAGAGGAATTACCCGTTATGGCTGCTCCATTATTCCTATGGACGAGGTGCTTATGCTTTGTGCGATTGATATTTCAGGGAGAAGTCATCTAGGTTATCAGGTGACATTTGACTGCCCAAAAATCGGCGATTTTGACACTGAGCTTGTAAAAGAATTTATGTTAGGTTTTACAAGATGTGCAGCAGTTTCTTTGCACTTTAAGGAATTTGCCGGAGAAAATGCTCACCATATTGCAGAAGGTATGTTTAAAGCCTTTGGAAGAGCGTTAAAAGAAGCTTCCTCTATTGATGAAAAACACGCAAACGAAATCCCATCTACGAAAGGTGTACTGTAATGATAGCAATTGTTGATTATGGCGTAGGAAATATTTTTTCACTATGCTCATCATTTAAATATATTGGTGCAGATATAGAGCTTACCTCAGACATTTCCACAATCAAAAGGGCAGATAAGATAATTTTTCCCGGTGTAGGGGCATTCCGCGATGCTGAAGCAAAGCTACGGGCAAGCGGGCTTGATAAAGTGGTGATTGAAGAAGCAAAAAGCGGAAAACCTTTTTTGGGAATTTGTCTTGGTATGCAGATGATGCTTACAAAAAGCTTTGAATTTGGCGAATATGACGGTTTAAATATTATACCGGGAAGTGTTGTTCCGATTGAGGGGGTCATCCCTTGCGACTACAAAATTCCTCATATTGGCTGGAATAAGCTTATTTTCCCGAAGGATAAACCTAAATCGCCCATCTTTAAATATGTAAACGAGGGCGAACATGTATATTTTGTGCACTCTTTTTACTGTACAGACTGCGATAAAAACACTATTGCGTCTACAGAATACGGTGCAGCACTTACCGCAGCAGTTGCTGATAAAAATGTTTTTGGTGTTCAGTTTCACCCTGAAAAAAGCGGGGAGACAGGACTTAATATTTTGCGAGCATTTAATGAACTTTAGAAAGGACAAAACCATGAAAATATTTCCTGCAATAGATTTAATAGATAAAAAAGTAGTAAGATTATTAAAAGGTGATTATAATCAGGTTACCGTCTACGGAAGTAACCCCCTTTCAGTTGCAAAGGACTTTGAAAAAGCAGGTGCTGAGTTTATTCACATAGTTGATTTAGATGCGGCAAAAGACGGCGTTGTCCATAACTTTGATATAGTAAAATCGATTTGTGACAACACAAATTTAAAGGTCGAAATAGGCGGCGGTATCCGTTCAGAAGAAGTAATAAAGAAGTACTTAGAAGCGGGAGTTTTTCGTGTGATTTTAGGTACAATCGCTATTAAGGATCCTCAATTTACTGATGAAATGATTAAAAAGTACGGCGAAAAAATAGCTATTGGCGTAGATATTTCAAACGGAATGGTAGCCATTCACGGATGGACAGAGGTTTCATCAATTTCATGCGAT
>JAZSQN010000174.1:0-2153 GCA_045537995.1 Congzhengia sp.
TGCCGTGCTGCGGCGGCATTGAGTATGCCGTAAAACAGGCTTTGCAGGCAAGCGGCAAAGGCATTCCGTGGAGAGTTGTCACGATTTCAACGGATGGCAAAATCAAGGCGTAGCTTCCGCTTCGTTTCCTGTAAACGCCGCCACGAAAACGACCCGTTCCGAAGAACGGCTCGTCTTTTTATTGAAACTCGTCCTCCCTTCCGCGGAAGACGGATTTCATCACGCGATGATTTCATCTCATGGCAGCAAGATTTGTCCCGATTTCAAAAGCAAAGCCCCCCTTGTCCAACGGACGAAGAGGGGCCTGTGCGCATTTTAACGGTGTACAGACACGCAATTCGAAAAATGCTGATTCTCCGATTATTGCCACGGATTCTGTACCATCTCCGCGCCGAGTGAAAACGCCTTTTTGCGCATTTCCGGAAAGACCTTGTCGTGACGCTCTTTCTTGGCCTCCGGGTTAAACATCGTCCAATCATATTTGCTGTAATCGTTCACCTGCAGCGTGTCACCGCAAACCATCACCTTAGTGGGGCCAACCATGCCGCCGAGCGTTTTTTTATACTTCTCGAGCAATGTGTCGTAACCGACCTTGTCGTAATGTTCCTCGCTGCAGTTGCTCGTCATGATGAAAAGAACGGGAATCAAGTGCGTATTATAGCTTCTCGGCTCGGTTTTATAGGTCAACGATTGAAAAACCAAGCGTTCGTAAAGCGCGCGGAATGCCGCGCTGACATCCCCGAGATAATTCGGCGAGCCGATGATCAATCCGTCGGCACTTCTGATTTCGTCAAGCACCTCGGCGAGACCGTCCTTGCAAGCGCAGGTCCCCAGATGCCCGGGAAGCTTGCATCCGAAGCAGGAGATGCAGCCCGTGAATTTTTCCAGCTTATACAGATCAAAAACCTTGACTTCGGCGCCCTCGGCCTCTGCGCCCTTTGCCGCCTCACGCACCAAAGACGCGGTGTTCCACGCGGCGCGGGGGCTTGCGTTGATTGCTACGATTTTCTTCATACGACTACTCCTTTTCATAATTTTTTATCGCTGAAGACAGCATAACATAAATACCGAAATTTGGCTACGCAATATGAAATAATTCTTCGGGATTATGGGCTGTTTTCCCTTGTCGGCAAAATGTGAAACGGAATAAATTCCTCATACGCGCGCCGCGCATTTCATGGCGTCAGCTATTTCATGTACCGCAGGCGTAATCTCACAAATCCCCCAGGGCTTTTTCGTGCCAAAGTGCAACCAAAAGCAGCGTAAACAGGGGTTAATGCAAGCAAAAGTAGCGAACGGCCTTGTTCAGTAAATTGGAATTTGTTTAATTGTTTTAGGTTTCTAAATAGGTATATAAGATATACTTAGCCCATTTATTTGCTTCTATTTCTAAACTTCTATCTGTCCGTTCGTTGTCTTCCATAAAATACCATTGATAGTAATGCGTTATTTCATGGGCAACAGAAAACAACACATCTTCTATCAGATTTCTTTCAGTAACCCTCGAAGCGATGCAAATCTTCGGATATATATTCTTACTACTATCTCCATCATAGAAAATGCCATAAAATTTATGTCCATCTGTCTGGTGAAGAAAATGCGTTTGGTCGAAAAATTCTACATTTAATCTGATTGGGAAATAGTAATTTTTTCTAATAAACTTAACAAACTCGTTTACTTTCGTTTTTATTTGCTCATCAAAACCGATAGGATATTTACATCTCAATCCGTCATTATTTGCCGAGTCAATATATTCGTCTTTGAATTCTTTTTCAATCCAAAAAATCATAAAGTCACCTCGTCAAATTCAGATTTGTTGAATTGATTATATCGCAAAAGCATAAACTGTTCAACGCAAGCAAAACCCTCTATTGTCTTGGTAGACTCTTTCATGCGAAAGACTACCTTAACGGAGCAGAATTGAGGTAAGAAAGCCTAAAAGTAGTGTATTTACTCTGCTCTACAAATTAGAATCTGTCGAACGGTTTTCTATTGACGAGAGCAAAGATAGGCTTGCAGGATTTCTTCTACTTCATCCTCATTAGGCGTATATCCCTCATACATCTCATTGCAAAGCCATGCATAATAATCCGTTATTGCCTCGATGAAAGAAGTAAGTATCTCTTCCATTGTGCTATGTTCTGTTCTCACAG
>JAZSQN010000129.1:0-3425 GCA_045537995.1 Congzhengia sp.
TATGAAGATATTTGTGAGTCTGTAAAAGATTTTACCTGCGGTATATACTTCTCTGATGATATTAAAGAAAAACATCCCAATATCAAAGTTAAACTTTCTTTAGGACTCAGTGAATCAGAGGCGGCAGCAGAAAGAGCTGAATTTATAACAGTAGGTGCATATGAATATGACCAGGACGACTTCGGCAAACAGTTGGTAAGCTGGGGAACAGGCACAGACGCAGGCTTCTATATGGATGGTGAAACAAAGCAGGGTATGATGAGATTCTTATTCCATGCTGATGTTGATGTAGAAAATATTATAGATTCAGGTATTAAATATGTAAGCACAGCCGACATTGCTTCAACAGTAGTTAGCAAGGAAGGACCAGATGCTACTAATGCCTTCTATGGCGATGTAACAGATATTCCTGAAGGAACAACAGGAACATATGCGGCAGTGGCATATATCGTGACATCGAAAGGACTCATATACTGGTCAGATGCAGTAGAATGTTCTCCTAACTTTATAAAACAGTTCACAGATTATAACCCTGCACAGTAACGGAGGTAAATAAATGAAAAAATATATAGCTCCCTCACTTAAGGCAATCAACTTTTCAGGTGAGGATATAATTCAGACAAGTGGCGAAATTACAACCGCAAGTCTTCCTACAGCAGTCGTAACAGGTGCAAACGGCACACAGGTTACAGCAACAGGCTATGGTGCAACAAGCTTTAATACCGCTTATGGCATTACAAGTACTGCTGATTAATTTCGCAGGAATATAAAATTCATATGTTTAAAACGGTGAAGACGGTTTAGCACACATTCTCTTTGCATGAATATACACACATATCACTTTGAATAAATTGTCTTAACCGTTATAAAAACAGAGCAGGGTGGGTGTTTCCTACCCTGCTTTTTAAAGGGGTGATGTAGTTGAAAGCGACATGTAAAACAATAGTGAACATAGCTGCAAGGCGTTTTTTTGAAATATTGGTTATAAATATAATTTTATCAGCTGTTGTTACGATGTTAAATGTAGTAAAAGTCTTAAACACACAAGAGATGATATTTATTGCCACATCAGGTTGTGTGGCGTTGTCAATAATGAGCAATGTGCATCACATGAGGAACTGCTATTACGACCTTGCAAACAGAAAAATATACTATTTTTCAAATTATATAGCATATACTGCATTTTTAATCGTGAACTTGGGCACAGGATTCTTTTTAAATAATCATATTTATGCGTGGCTTTTTTGTATTACAAAGTTTGCCAGATTTTCACATTTTCAATGGAGCAGCCTCGTTTCTGCAATTATATTTAATGCCCTGATGTTTATCTCAATTCATATAGCATCTATTGGCATGGGTTGGATAATAATGGATGATGATTATGAAGAGGATTGAGAAATGATGACATTTAAACGGAAATTGTGTTCTACTTGCGAAACTGGAAGGAAAACATATATAAATGACCCTTCATCTCCTGTCTGCCCGTATATTGAATCGTTAAAAAAAGGATGTTGCGCATATTATAAAAGAAAAAGTAGCAAGGAATTTTTTAAAAAGTTTAAGAATATATTTAAATAATGACGCAAAACCGCTCGGTAATGCCCTTTTGAAAAAAGAAAAATTCATTTTAAAAGTGCTTGACATTTCATATTTCAAATGGTAGAATTAATATGTGTGTTTATATATTTTTATATATCAATGGAACAAAAAATATAAACAAAATATTACATATTTTGAAAGGAAGTTTCCAATGAAAGCAAAGAGAATTTTAGCTTCTGTTGTAGCTTGCTTAGTGCTTATTTTAAGCATGACAGTGATTGCTTCAGCGGAAGGAACAGGCGCTACCGAAGTTGCAACTTATGACGAACTCGTGGCAGCAGTTGCAAATGGTGGAGAAATCAAATTGATGGCAGATATAAGCTATCACAACAGTTACACAAATAACGAATCAATTAAAATTCCTGCAGGCATTAGTGTTACCTTAGACCTTAATGGACATTCGCTTGGACAGTATGTATGGGACAACGGTGCCAGCGTAGCAGCTGTTATAGTTCGTGAAGGTGCTACACTTACAGTTAAAGACACAAGTGAAGCGAAGACTGGTAAAATCCATGCTTGTAATACAGCAATCCAGTTACAGGGAACATTGTACCTACAGAGCGGTACAATCTCAATTGAGGATCCGTCAGCATACGATGTAAATCCTGCTACAGGTTGGGCTTATGGCGTATGGTTCTATATGGCTTCTGAAAACTCTGCTGCACCTGCCTTTTATATGACAGGCGGTGCGATTACAATCAGCGAAGAAATGATGTCTGCACATCAAGACAATAATTACGCAAATGCGATAGCATTCCAGGATGGTATTGACGGCATTGCGGAATGTTATGATGATGCTGTTGTTGAAATTACCGGAGGTTCTTTAAACAGCAACATCGTTGTTGGCGCAAACGCACAGAACATAACAGTTCCCGATAGTGTAGAAGTTGTATATTATCTTCCAGTTGCTGAAGTTGGCGGCGTAGCATATACATCACTTGCAGATGCAGTGTATTATGCAGATGCTAACGCAACAATAACAATTTTATCAGACATTGATTTGACAGAAAAAATCGAAATCACTAAGCCCTTAAAAATCGAAGGCGGAGACTACAAAATCACAACAAGCGCTCAGAAATTATTTGAAGTTTATGCAGATTTTGAAGTTTCTGACTTGAAGATGGAATCAACTAACGCAGCAGGTCGTTGTGTTGATACAAGAGTTGACAACATCACAGTTACAATTGACAATTGTGAATTAAAGACCTTAGCAGGAACATCAACTGCTCAGTGTGTAAACATTGGTGGCTATGACCTAGACGGTCTTAATGTAACAATTATAGATTCAACAATCGAATCTGAATATGCAGGTGTTATTCTTTGGGTTCCTGCCGATGTTACAATTGAAAACTCAAACATCACAGCGTGGGCTACAATCTACGCTAAGGGTCCTGCAATGTATCCAGGCGCGTTTGTAGGTGAATCATCAGGCTCAGTTATTAAAGTTATGAATTCTGACTTAAAGTCAGTAAGTGATCACTCAGGCGCAAGCGACATTTTTGCGGCTATCGCTATTGAAGATGATGATGTTACTGTTACAATAGATGCAGATTCTACAGTTACAGTAGATGCAAAGGGTACAGCTTGTCAATCAGCAGTTTTATTCAACAAAAAAGACTCTGCTGTTACATTAAACGGTGCAGTTGAACTTAACGGCCCTGTAACAACAGTAGTTTCACACCTTGCAGCAGATTCAGAGCTCGTTGTAACAAATCCTGATGTTATTGAAGCTGTTAAGGCTGAGGGTTATGATGTAGCTGATAACGGTGCAGTTACAGCTCCTGAAGTAAGATGGGTTGAAGATACAGACGCAGGTTTCTACTTAG
>JAZSQN010000142.1:0-8541 GCA_045537995.1 Congzhengia sp.
CGGGAGTAGGTAAGACTTCGATTGCAAAATCTATTGCTGAAAGTATGGGAAGAAGTTATGCCAGAATTTCTTTGGGTGGCATTCGTGATGAAGCAGATATACGCGGACATAGAAGGACATATATTGGTTCTATGCCCGGAAGGATTATCACAGCCTTAAAGCAGGCTGGAACAAATAATCCGCTTATGCTTTTTGACGAAATTGACAAAATGGCATCTGATTACAGAGGAGATCCTGCAGCAGCGCTTTTAGAGGTTTTGGATTCGGAACAAAACACAAAATTCCGTGATCATTTTATGGAAGTGGATTTTGACCTGTCCAATGTATTGTTCATTGCTACAGCAAATACATTAGACACAATTCCAAGACCGCTTTTGGACAGAATGGAAATTATAGAAATTCCAGGATATACATCTGAAGAAAAATTCAATATTGCAAAAAATCATCTACTTGATAAACAACTCAAAAAACATGGATTGACTAGGAAAAATGTTTTAATTAATGATTCTGCATTAAAAGGTATAATTGAGCACTATACAAAAGAAGCAGGTGTAAGAACATTGGAAAGAAAAATAGCTAATGTTCTAAGGAAAGCGGCTCTTAAAATCGTTGATGATCCTAAAACAAGAGTAAAAGTTACTTCCAAAAATCTAAAAGAATTCTTAGGAAAAGAGATATTTTTAGATGATATTGCATCGAAAAAAGACGAAATTGGTGTTGTTACGGGACTTGCATGGACTCAGGTTGGTGGTGACACTTTGTCTGTTGAAGTAAACATAATGGATGGTACAGGAAACTTAGAGCTTACAGGACAACTAGGAGATGTTATGAAAGAGTCTGCCAAAGCCGCAGTAAGTTTTGTGCGTTCCAATTACAAAAAACTTGGAATTGATGCAGAGTTTTATAAAATTTGCGATATTCATATCCATGTCCCTGAAGGTGCAACACCTAAAGACGGACCCTCTGCAGGTATTACAATTGCTACAGCTTTGGTTTCTGCCCTTACTGAAAAACCTGTAAATCATAAAGTCGCAATGACAGGCGAGATTACAATACGAGGTCGCGTTCTGCCCATAGGCGGACTAAGAGAAAAAACTCTGGCTGCATATCAGGCGGGAATAAAAACGGTAATCATTCCTTATGAAAATAAAAAGGATATTGATGAGTTAGAAGAGATCGTTAAGAAGAATATTGAAATTATCGTTGCTCGCAATATGAATGAGGTTTTAAAAGTTGCCCTTCTTTAAGAGAAAGGAAAAAATATGAAAGTAAATATTCATAAAGCATTATTTTTATTATCAGCCGTAAAAAAAGAGCAATATCCGGCAACGAGTATGCCAGAAGTTGCTTTTATCGGAAGATCGAATGTTGGAAAATCTTCTATGATAAATAAAATCTTAGGAAGAAAGAACTTTGCAAGAGTAAGCCAAAAACCCGGAAAAACAGTTACAATAAATTTTTATAATATTGATGATAAGCTTATGCTTGTAGACCTTCCTGGTTATGGTTATGCACAAGCCAGTCATGTTGAAAGAAGAGAAATGACAAACATAATAGGTGAATATTTATCAAACAGACGACAGCTTATGCAGGTTATACTTTTGGTTGATAGCAGGCATAAGCCCTCTGTTGATGATAAAGATATGGCAAATGCAATCAGGCAATCCGGAGGTCAATTGGTTGTTTTTGCTACAAAATCTGATAAGCTTGGAAAAACAGTACTTGAGAAGAATTTAGAAATGTTAGTTGAGGAACTCGAACTTGAAGAAGGAGATATTTTAATACCATTTTCAACACAAAATCCGGAAGGTGCGGAAAACTTCTGGGATTATATATATGATTATATTATATATGATAATGGCGAAAACGAATAAAAATTAAAAGGAGAGAGAAAAAATGTTAAACTATGAAAAAGTATTGTCCAATGCAGCAAAAACAATTGAACCCTCAGGAATAAGAAAGTTTTTTGACTTAGCAGCCGAAATGGAGGATGTTATTTCGCTTGGTGTAGGAGAACCCGATTTTGTAACTCCTGACCACATCAGAGCAGAAGGTATTAAAACTTTAGAAAAAGGACAAACGCATTACACAGCAAACGCAGGTCTTATTGAATTGAGAAAAGAAATCTCAAAGTACATAAAGAAATCTACAGGAGTAGAATATAATCCTGCGGGTGAAATTTTAGTTACAGTTGGCGGAAGTGAAGCAATTGATCTTGCTGTTCGTGCTATTGTGAATCCAGGAGATGAGGTTTTAATTCCAGAGCCTAGCTTTGTATGTTATAAACCCATTACAATTTTAGCGGGAGGAACCCCCGTACCTGTAGTTACAACAGTTGAAAACAAATTTAAGCTTAAAGCGGAGCAGTTAAAGAAGGCAATAACACCAAAAACAAAATTATTGATATTGCCTTATCCCAACAATCCAACAGGTGGGATAATGACTAAAGAAGATTTAGAAGAAATTGCTGAAGTATTGCGCGGAACTGACATAATGATACTGACAGACGAAATATACTCAGAACTTACATACGGAAGAGAGCATACATCTATTTTATCTATTGATGGTATGGCAGAACGCACAATCTATGTAAATGGTTTTTCAAAAAGCTTTGCAATGACAGGGTGGCGTTTAGGATTTGCCGCTGCACCTGCAGAAATTATGAAACAGATGATAAAAATACATCAGTTTGCTATAATGTCTTCTCCGACAACCAGCCAGTTTGCAGCTATTGAAGCATTAAAGAACGGTGATGCAGATGTTAAAATGATGCGTGAAGAATATGACCGCAGAAGAAGAGCTATCGTTGACGGATTTAACAAAATTGGACTTACATGTTTTGAACCTGAAGGCGCATTTTATGTATTCCCGAATATAACAAGTACTGGTATGACATCAGCAGAATTCTGCGAAACACTCTTAAATAAGGAAAGGGTAGCTGTTGTTCCCGGTACTGCATTTGGAGCAAGTGGTGAAGGATTTATTCGTTGTTCGTATGCATACTCTGTTGAAAGCATTGAAAAAGCGTTGGAACGCATAGAAAAATTTGTAAAATCACTATAATCCGGAAAGGATATAAAAATGGCGATAAATATTGTGCTTTTAGAACCTGAAATTCCGCAAAATACAGGAAACATTGCAAGAACTTGTAAAGCAACCGGCAGTGTACTTCATATTATAAAGCCTATGGGTTTTTCAATCGATGATAAAAAACTAAAAAGAGCGGGTCTCGATTATTGGTATGAGCTGGATATTAGATACTACGAAAATCTAGATGATTTCTTTAAAAAGTGTCCGGGCAATTATTATTTTTGTTCAACGAAATCGAAACACAGACACTCAGATGTTATATTTAAAGATGAGGATTATCTATTTTTTGGAAAAGAAACAAGAGGCTTGCCCGAACCGTTATTGAAGGAAAACTATGAACGGTGCATAAGAATTCCTATGACTGAAGGTTCTCGCTCTTTAAATCTTTCTAATTCTGTGGCAATTGTACTTTATGAGGCACTTCGTCAGCTTGATTATAATGGGTTGTGTGAAGAAGGCGAATTAACAGGACGGCCTGATTAAAGGAGAAAATAGTGGAAAAATATGTAGAAATAAAAGATATTGGTTATGATTTTACGCCAAAACATATTTTTGAATGTGGACAATGCTTTCGTTTTGTAAAAGAAAATGATGAAAGCTATACCGTAGTTGCAAAAAACAGGGTAATTAATGTAAAAAAGAATGGAAACAGTATTATTTTAAGGAATGCTACCGACAATGATTTATCGGACATCTGGTACGACTACTTTGATTTAGGTACTGATTACTCTGAAATTAAAAAGGTTCTTTCATCTTGCGATTCACATCTTAAAATGTCTGCTGAATTCGGGAGCGGAATAAGAATATTGAATCAGGATCTTTTTGAATGTATAATATCTTTTATAATTTCTGCAAACAATAATATTCCAAGAATTCAGGGAATAATAGAAAGATTATGTGAAAATTACGGCGAAAAGATAAGGTATCAGGATAATACATACTACACTTTTCCTGATATTGATAAATTGAAGGATTTAAAAAAAGAGGATATCAGTTTTCTTCGTGCAGGCTACAGGGATTCTTATCTTTTGGATGCTTTTTTGAAGATAAGTACTGGCGTAGTTGACCTTGACAAAATAAAAAATGAAAGCACAGAAGAGGCAAAAAAAGAACTTTTAAAGATTAAAGGCATAGGTAATAAAGTTGCTGATTGTATACTTCTTTTCGGAAATAAAAGACGCAATATGTTTCCTGTCGATGTATGGGTAAAAAGATCGATAGAAAATCTTTACAGTGAAGAAATTAAAGATTTTAGCATTCAGGATTTTGCAAAGATGAAATTCGGTGATTTTGCAGGATATGCACAACAATATTTATTTTACTATATGCGGGAAAATTCTGAGGGAGGGATTTAAATGGCAAAGGGAAAGAGTTTTGAGGATTCCATTGAAGAACTGGAAAAAATAGTGGCTGCTTTGGAAAATGGTGAATGTCCCTTAGAAGAAGCGGTTAAGCTTTTCGAAAACGGCGTGAAAATTTCAAATGAATGTCATGCGGCTTTAGATAAAGCAGAGCAGAAAATTAAAATTCTCACAGAAGGTAAGATGCTTGAAGAAACTGGGGAGGAAGAATAATTTTGGAATTTTTACGGGAGCTTGAAGAAAGAATAATCGAAGTTAATAAAAACCTTAATAAGTATTTAGAAGAGAAGGATTGCCCGCAAAAAACTATATATCAGGCAATGAATTATAGCTTGAATGCAGGAGGAAAGAGGATACGCCCGGTTTTGCTCATAGCTTGTGCAGAACTTATGGGAGCTTCGCGTGAGGCCGTAATGCCTTTTGCGTGTGCAATTGAAATGATACACACATATTCTTTGATTCATGATGACCTTCCTTGTATGGATAATGATGACCTTCGCAGGGGAAAGCCTACAAACCATAAAGTGTATGGTGAGGCGATGGCGGTTTTAGCTGGTGACGGGCTTTTAAATTATGCTTTTGAAACCATGCTTAAAAATTCACAACTTTCTCCTAATATGACACTGGCTGCGATGTCTGAAATAGCGACAAGTTCAGGTGTTTCTGGAATGATCGGTGGTCAGGTGATTGATATTGAGGCAGAGGGGAAAACAATCGATGCAGTATCATTAATGACAATGCACCTGCATAAAACTGCGATGCTTATTATAGCATCAGCAAAAGTTGGTGCACTTCTTGGTGGTGCGGGTAGAGAAGACCTTACCGCTATGGAAGAGTTTGCTAGGTATTTGGGAATTGCATTCCAGATAAAAGATGACATTCTTGATATAGTTGGAAATGAAGAAAGTCTGGGCAAGAAAACAGGAGCAGATTCTCTAAATGAAAAGGCTACATTTGTGACTATATATGGGTTAGAGCAATCTGAAAAACTTCTATTTGACTATACAAATAAAGCTATTGATATATTGTCGAGGTATGAAGAAAAAGCTGAGTTTTTGATTGAACTTGCAAGATTTTTATTAAGCCGAAACAATTAAATCAAATTTAAAAAAACTATTAAAAAAGCAAAAAATGCTTTACTAATTTCATAAAATGTGTTATATTACGATTGGTATTAAAAAGTTAATAAACTTAGGTGGTGCAGTATTCTAGTCAGATCTGCTTGTTCCCAGGACGGGCCTAAAAATCCGTTAAAGGGCACATCGATGAAGTTCCTGGTGCTTGCTTTCGACGCCCAGTCGGGGGTTGGTGCTGGAAGTTAAGGTTTAGGGGCGCTTTGCAATGGCATGCGAATGACGACCCCTCTTCCGTGGAGACCTGTTCTTGTGCCTTATCTGCTTTTCTAATTTATATGAGGACTTACTAAGGTACGAAGCAGGGTTAAACCTGTTGCTCGGTGCGATTGCAATTCGTTGCATGAGTGCTGTGGACAGCGTAGCCTGCCTTGAGTGGTTATAGCGGATAGTTGATAAAACCCCGCAGTTTCGGCCAAAACTGTTGGGTTATTGCTTCTTGAAATTATAACTGCAAAAGAGGATAAGAACAAGTTTGACTGTTTGGGAAAACCTCTAGGCTGTTCTACACGAGATACATTGGGGATTGTAGTGTGGATTTAAGTGGTGATCCGGTTCTGTATTGGGAAACCGTACAGGACGGGCTTTAAATGGAAACGGCTGTTATGGCGACATTTCAGTAGTCGGTCGGGAAATCCTACCGGACCTAAACCGCAAAATTTACCCATTGTATTGCCACCTATTTTTATTTTAAAATCTAAAAGGTTGGTGTAGAAATTGTCTGACGATAGTAGAGACAAAAAAATCATAAACAAGAAAAAAGAAAAAGAAAAAAAGGGCCGTATGTGGGTTATTACTGTCATACTCCTGACCTTTGTTATATCTGCATTGCTTCAGATGATACAGGCAGGACTTATGAGCAGGGTAAATCTCGCTATGGCTTTTGTTATTTTAATAGTATTTGTACTTATTGGCATCTTGTTTGATATCATAGGTGTAGCAGTTACATCTGCTAATGAAATACCGTTTCATTCATTGTCATCACAAAAAATAAGAGGAGCGAAGGAAGCAGTTCGTCTTATCAGAAGTGCAGACAGAGTAGGTTCTTTTTGCAATGATGTTATCGGTGATATTGTAGGCATTATTTCAGGTAGTGCTACAACTGTTATTGTGGCTATGATATTATCGACAGGAATAAATATAAACAATTTTCTTATGACAACGCTGATGACAGCGATAGTTGCCGCTCTTACAATAGGTGGAAAAGCAGCAGGCAAAAGAATTGCGATAGAAAAATCAAATGAAATCGTATTCTTTGTAGCAAAAACAATAAGTTTTATCGCTCCGGTAAAATGATTTCAGGTGATACATATGAGTAAAAAGTTTTTTGGAATAATAGGAACACCAATTAAACATTCAATTTCTCCTCAAATGCATTCTTTTATTGCGAATAAGTGTGGTATTGAGATGAGTTATGATGCGTTTGATGTTGTGCCTGAAGAACTTCATAAAACGATTGAAAAATTCAAACAACAAAAAGCATCAGGCTTTAACATTACAGCTCCTCATAAAATTGAGATAATGAATGACCTTGATGAGATACGAGATGACGCCGTTAGGATGAACTCCGTTAATACCATCGTCGAAAGAGGTGGAAAATGGTATGGTTACAATACAGATGGCGATGGATTTTGTAGTTCTTTAATTATCGAAGGTTGTGAGATTAAAGACAAAAACATTTTAGTATTAGGAGCAGGTGGTTCTGCTCGTTCTATATGCTACAAATTAGCCGAGTACGGTGCAAAATCTATTTCTATGATTGCAAGAACAAAGGAAAAAATACATACTATAGGCGAAATGGTCAAAAAATATAGCAAGACTTTATTTTCAAATGAAGTTGACACAAATGCAAAATACGATATTATAATCAACACAACGCCTTTAGGTATGCATCCTCATACTGATAAAAATCCTTGCGATTTTATGGATATTATCGATGAAAATACGGTTTGTTGTGATATTATTTACAATCCGGCAAAAACAGTGTTTTTAAAAGAAGCAGAGAAAAGAGGAGCCAAAATCATTAATGGTCTTGGGATGTTGATTCTGCAGGGAATACTTGCATTTGAAATATTTAACGATGTGAAATTAAATCACGAAGAAATTTATAAAGAATTATGCAATTTATTTTGTGATTACATGATTTGAGGTCATAAAAATGTTGGAATTAAAAGAAATTAAACTTGATGACAGAGAATTGTTTTTGAACTATATAGGGAAACGCGAAAACTCTACATTGAGTTTCACAACACTATATACATGGTCTTTTGACGGACGCATAAAATATGCGATAGTTAATGATTGTCTCGTTGTAGTTTTTTGCGGCAAAAATGGATGTGTATGCTCTTATCCTTATGGTGATGGAGACAGAATTGGTGCTGCAAAAAAAGCATATGAATTCATGGAAAAACCTGTGTTTGTTCTTATGGATGAAGAGCAGTCAAAAGAACTGGAAACGATTTTTCCTGATGAATTCGACATATATTCAGATGAAAATAATGCCGATTATGTATATTTAGTTGAGGATCTGATAAACCTCAAAGGAAACAAATATCAGCAGAAAAGAAATCATTTAAATGCTTTTTTAAAACTGTATGACTACACATATGAGCGTTTAGGTGTTGAAAATATAGAAGAAATAAAAGAATTGTTTTTTAAATGGGAAAATTCACAGAAAAATCACGACACAGGATATGCAGAAAAAGCAACCTTGCTGTTTTTAGAGAACATGGACAAACTTGGAGTTGTGTGTGCAGGCCTGAGAGTTGATGGAAAGTTAGTTGCCTTTACAGGCGGAGAAGCGATTACAGACGATATGGCGCATGTGCCGATTGAGTTTGCAGATACAGAATACAGAGGGGCGTTCAATGTAATAAACCGTGATTTCTGTAAAAACGAATGGTCAGGATACAAATATATTAATCGTGAAGAAGATATGGGAGTTGAGGGAATGCGCT
>JAZSQN010000040.1:0-6834 GCA_045537995.1 Congzhengia sp.
CTACGATCCGACTTGGCGCTATTACAATGGTTGTTAATCGCTACAAGGCCATTGAGGAAGCAAAGGCCAGAGAAGAAGAGCGCAAAGCCAGAGAGCAGGCCGAAAAAGAGGCAGCGGCAAAGGTTGACGAGGTAGCCCCGCCGACAGTTGAAACTATCGCCCCGCCGACAGTCGAGGAAAAGACTATGACCGTGGCTTTCAAGGTTACGGCCACGAGAAGCAAGCTGAAAGAGCTTAAAGAGTTTTTGAATAACGGAGGCTATATCTATGAGTAATGAAGAAAAGAAAGAGCTTGCGGTTGTCTATGAGGTAGACGGCGAACAGATTAAACTTACACCGTCCATTGTGCAGAATTACATTGTTGGAACGGACGCGCAGATTACACTTCCCGAATTTAAGTTTTTCACCTCTTTGTGTAAGGCAAGAAAGCTCAACCCGTTTCTCAAAGAGGCGTATTGCATTAAGTACGGCAAGCAACCCGCACAGCTTGTCGTGTCTAAGGATGTAATTCATCGCCGCGCCGTTTTGCACCCTGATTATAACGGCATTGAAGACGGCATTATCGTAATGTGCGAGAACGGCGAAATTATTGAGCGGAAAGGCTGCTTTAAGCTTCCGACTGAAACGCTTGTTGGTGGCTGGGCGAAAGTGTATCGCAAAAGCTGGGCCTATCCCACTTATTGCAGCGTGTCTTTTGAAGAAGTGGCGCAGAAAAAGAACGACGGGACACTTAATTCTAATTGGAGCGGCAAGCCTACAACAATGGTAAACAAGGTTGCAAAGGTAAGAGCGCTGCGCGAAAGCTTTGTTGATGAATTTGCTGGAATGTATGACGAAGCGGAAATGCCCGTGCCCGAAAACACTGTACCTATTGTTGACGCTGAAATAATCGAGCAAGAAGAGCCGACAGAAGACGCTACTGTGCTTGGAATGGGTGATATTTGATGTACGAGAGGCACGGCAAGCGAAAAACGAAGTTATATAATACTTGGTGCAATATGCGGCGGCGTTGCTATGAGCCTACTAATCAGGACTATAAGGACTACGGTGGCAGGGGAATCATTGTTTGCCCTGAATGGCATGAGTTTATTCCGTTTTATGAATGGGCAATGTCGAGCGGGTACAAGGAAGGGCTTACGATAGACCGAAAAGATAGCAACGGAAACTATGAGCCGTCAAATTGCCGTTGGGCGACACTGACAGAACAATCAAACAATAGACGAAATGTGCATCTGATTACATACAAAGGGGAAACAATGTCCCTTAAACAATGGTGCATCAAGTTAAATCTGAATTATAGCTCCGTCAAGAAACGCTATTATTCTAACTGGACTATTGAAGAAATGTTTGAAGTGCCCTTTTCTAAACACACGACATACGAACACCGTAACAAGCGGGTGATGTGAAATGAAATACAACATCATATCAACGGGAAGTCAAGGTAATTGCGTTATTCTCAATAACTGTATCGCTATTGATATGGGCGTTACCTTCAAGGCCTTAAAAGAAGTTTACAAGGAGCTTAAAATTGTCCTGCTGACGCATGAACACAGCGACCATTTCAGAAAGGTCACCTTGAGAAAGCTGGCAAAGGAGCGCCCAACATTGCGGTTTGCTTGCTGCCAATGGCTTGTTAGTGCGCTGGTTGAGGTAGGAATACCGAAACAAAACATTGATGTGCTCGAAATCGGCAAAATTTATGATTACAAGGCGTTTAAGGTTAGCCCTATCAAGCTGTACCATGATGTGCCCAACTGCGGTTACAGAATATTTGTGGGGCAGGAAAAGGCTATCTATGCCACCGACACGGAGCACCTAAACGGCATAAAGGCAAAAGACTATGACCTCTATCTAATCGAGGCTAATTATACCGAAGAAGATTTAGAGGAACGAATAATAGCCAAAACAAGCGCGGGCCAGTATTGCTATGAGCTTCACGTTGCAGAACGCCATATGAGCAAAGAGCAAGCGGACGAATGGTTGCTGCAAAATATGGGCGCTAATGGCCGTTATGAGTATTTGCACGGGCATGTTGATAAATCGGATGATTGGGGGTATGAATAATGGGCGTTTTTCTTGCTGTTATAGTGATTATGGCCGTTGTTGCCACATATGCAAGGATTCAAGAGGAACTAATGAGGAAACACGAAAGAGAAAATAGCGAACGAGGATAAGCGATGAATGAACTAACAGGCAAAATTGATGGTTTTAACCTTGACTTTGTAACAGGGAAAGCGCTGTTGACATTGAGATTGAATGAGAAGCAGGAAGCAATAAACTGTTATGAGGAATTAAAAAGCGCCGAAAAGCTGTCAATCAAGATGGGCAAGCACAGAGAAAAGCGGTCTTTGGACGCAAACCGGTATATGTGGCGCTTGTGCGGGGAGCTTGCAAAGAAGTTGAGCGACGAAAAAGTGTCATATACAAAGGAAGATATATACCGTGATGCGATAAAAGAAATTGGCGTATGGTATGACGATGAAATTGAGCCTGACAAGGTAAAACGGCGGTGTACCGCGTGGGAAATGATAGGCACGGGATGGATTACAGAACGAGTTGATTTTACCCGTGACGGGGAAAAGGAAATTATTCGCTTTTATTACGGCAGCAGCCAGTACAACAAAAAGCAAATGAGCCGCCTGATTGACAATATTGTACAGGATTGCAAGGCCGTAGGTATCGAAACAAGAACACCGAACGAGATAGCAAATATGTTAAGCATGTGGGGTGAGGAACAATAGAGAGCATCATTCAAACAGACAAAAAGCATTGCTTTCTTTGTGGCAGAAATGCAAGTGCAGACTATTTCGGCTTAGATTGTCACCATGTATACGGCGCTTCCAATAGAAAGAAGTCTGAGTATTTCGGTCTTAAAGTATATCTCTGCCATCACTCTTGCCATCTATATGGTGTGCACAAGGATGCGGGAACAGACAGAGCGGTAAAGAGAATGGTACAGCAAAAAGCGATGGAGCATTACGGCTGGACGGTTGACGATTTCAGGCGCATCTTTGGCAAGTCATATCTCTAATTGTTTACAGTTTATTCATAGTTTGTTCATCACTTAATATCGCGTTTGCGGTATAATTATTGTAGCAAATGAGACATAACGAAACATTTTAGAAAGAGGTATGACAAAATGGCAGAATTTATTATTACAAAAAACACCGAAAAATACGGTTGGTGTTTATTTAGGCTTGCAGGCCACGACAAGCAGAGGGCAGAAAAAATACTTGAACGGCTGAAAGCAGAGAACCCGAACAAAGAGCTGAGAATTGAAGAAGCGCAAGACAAAGACTGTTGGTGGCGGCAAGGTAATTTAGATTAAGAGAGGTAAAAAACAATGCTGAATCACATTACAATTATGGGCCGTATGACGAAAGACCCCGAACTTCGGCAAACAGCAGGAGGAACGCCGGTGACAAGCTTCACGCTTGCTGTTGACCGTGATTTTGTACCGAAGTGCGGAAGCGAAAGGGAAACTGATTTTATCGACGTTATTTGTTGGAGAGGCACGGCTGAGTTTGTAACAAAATATTTTGGCAAGGGGCGCATGGCTGTTGTAAGTGGCCGCTTGCAGATACGCACATGGACGGACGCGGACGGAAACAAACGCAGAAACGCAGAGGTAGTCGCTGAAAGCGTATATTTTGGTGACAGCAAGAAGGAACCGAGCAATAATAGCTTTGCTGCTCCGGTGTACAACATCGACGAGCCGCGGTTTGAAGAATTGGATACGGAGGATGAATTGCCTTTTTAACGAAGGAGTGTAGTAGATGACACAATCGGAAATGGTAAGGAAATACATAGAGGATTTTGGCAGTATCACGCCCGCGGAGGCATTTGTTGATTTGGGTGTGTACAGACTTTCGGCTTGCATTTTCAAATTGAGAAGGAACGGCCTTGCCATAAGTACGGAAATGGAAGAAAGCACAAATAGGTATGGCAAAACATCACGATACGCCCGCTACAGGATAGCAGGGAGGGAAAATGTATAACACAAAACGGGGCTTCTTGTTTGGCATACTTGCGGCCGGTATTGTTATAGGCTTTGTCGTTGGAGCGATAGTTTTTCCAATAACGGTTACAGAAACCGTTGTCGAAACGAAATACATAGAAAAGCCGGTCGAAGTCATAAAGTATGTTGAGGTTGAGAAGCAAAACGATGCTTCCGCTACGAAAAGCGGAAACAGTTTAGGAATGTTTGAAATCACGGCCTACTGTTCATGCAAAAAGTGCTGCGGGGTATGGGCCGAAAACAGGCCAAAGGATGAAAACGGCAATGATATTGTTTACACGGCATCGGGCGCAATAGCTCGGCCAAATCACACGATTGCAGTTGACCCGTCTGTTATTCCTTTTGGCACACAAATTGTCATTAACGGCATAACATACACGGCAGAGGACACGGGCGGAGCTATTAAGGGAAACAGATTGGACATATACTTTGACAGCCATGAGGCCGCTTTGCAATGGGGGCGGCAGACACACGAAGTATTTGCGTCGCAATGAAACATTTTAGACAGAAACGCTTAAATAATATTGACATTTTCAAACTATTCTGATATAATATTCTTGTGATACGGTATTAGCGCTACTGTTCACAGAAACAGAATATTGTATCACATAAACGCATTGTTTGGAGGCGGCGCTAACGCCCCAAACAGTGCGTTTTTCATTAGGAAGTGGAGAACAATGCTTGAAATCATATACAGAATTTATGAAGTCGCAGACGAAGAAACCGCAGCCAAGAATCTTGAATTAGATTTAGGTTTTGGCTTGTATTCCTCAACAAGTAAAGCTCAAAACATAGAATTGCTTATGGATTGCAAGGTTTGCGATAGCAGAGAACAATTCAAGGAAATTATAAAAAGCGAATTTGGCGATAATATAGCATTTCGGTATAGCAAAAAGCTAAAAGCGGGTGATTTGTACTGCATCATAATTGGGGAGCATTGTTATACCACAGAAAGATATTTTAACAAAGTGGCTTTCACTTGCGATTGTTGCGGCGCAAGGGTTGAAACATACTACGGCAAAGCAATATATTTCTCAGATTACGAGATTAGGAACAAATTTTTTAATATCCAAGACTATGCAGAAAAAAGATTCTGTTGTGGTAAGTGTAAGCAGGTATATGAGGAACGGGAACGCCGAATTTTAGCGCCAGACGAAAACCAAGAGTTTTATATCCAAAGAGATATGTTCACAAGGAATATAGCGGGTTATGTCTACAAAATTACCAAGAAAGCAACGGGCGAATTTTATGTAGGGCAAACAGTTTATGCCCCTGTTTTTCGCTGGGGGCAGCATTTGAAAACAGAACGATTCCCGATTGAATGTATAGAGGATTACAAGTTTGAAGTGCTTGAAGTAGTGCCGAAAACAGAAAACATACTCGAAAGAGAGAAATATTACATACAGTCGCTATATAAAGAAAACCCAGAAAAATCACTAAATATAGCTTGCACAAAAGGAGTTGCGGATAATGGCGGAAACACATTACTTTGATATACACATAGCCGAGTTATACGGCGTGAATTGTGCCGTTGTTCTGCAAAATCTTTGGCACTGGATAAGAAAGAACGAGGCAAACGGCGTTAATTTCTATGACGGCAATTACTGGACATACAACAGCACAAAAGCATTTAAGCAGCTTTTCCCGTATCTGTCACAAAAGCAGATTGAAACAGCATTAAAGAAGCTGCGGGATGAAGAAATCATTATCACAGGCAATTACAATGTCGTGAAGTATGACCGTACATTGTGGTATGCAATTACCGAAAAAGGGAAATCCATTTTACTTACAGGGGAAATGGAAATTACACCTAAAGGAAATGGAAACCACCCAGAGGGCGAACCTATACCAAATATAAACGCAGATGTAACCCCAGATGGAAAACCATATAAAAACATTATTGATTATTTGAATATGAAAGCTGGCAAGTCTTTTAGAAGCACGGGAAAAGACACCCAGAAGCACATAAACGCAAGATTGGCGGAGGGCTTTACTGTTGAGCACTTCAAAAAGGTTATTGATACAATGTGTGCTAAGTGGAAGGGTACGGAGATGGACGAATATTTGAGGCCTTCAACATTGTTTGGCACAAAGTTTGAAAATTATCTGAACGCAAAAGTAACGCAGGGAAGGAATGACAACAATGGACAGGCTACAGGAGATTCTAACAAGGCTAAATACGGGCACTATGTCTGAGCCCACTATGAGCGCTAAGGAATATGAGCAATTCAAAGTAGACGGCCTGAATAACACCGTAGGCGATAGAGATAAAGAGGACGGCTATAACTGCCCTGAGTGTAAAAACAAGGGCTATATAGTCAAGCTGGTAGAGAGGGAGGACGGCACATACTCACAAACTTGTGCAGATTGCAAATGTATTCCTATCCGTGCTTCCATTATGCGAATGAAGCGGAGCGGCCTAAAGGATATTATCAAAGATTATACCTTTGATAAATTCATAGATACAGAGTTGTGGCAGAAATCAATTAAAAGCGCCGCTATGGAATATGCGAAAGACCCGCAAGGCTGGTTTTATATGGGCGGGCAGGTTGGAGCAGGCAAAACGCATTTATGTACGGCGATTTGCAGGGAGTTTCTTCTAGAAGGCCGCAAAGTGCTTTATATGCTGTGGCGTGACGAGATTGTAAAGCTCAAAGCAAATGTAAATGATGCTGAGGAATACGGCAAGCTGATTGACAAGTACAAGACCGCTGATGTGCTTTACATAGATGATTTATTCAAGACGGGCAGGGCCGCCGACAATAGCACGCAAAAACCTACCCCAGCGGATATAAACGCGGCTTTTGAGATTATCA
>JAZSQN010000062.1:0-2344 GCA_045537995.1 Congzhengia sp.
ATAAAGGGGTCTTCTGTCGCCAAAATCAAGCTGAAGCATTTTAACAACTCCTTTCTGTATCAACTGTACTAATACAAATAATACAGTATGCCTTGCAGTTTGTCAAGAGTTTTTAGAAAAATATTGAAAAAAAGCAAAAAGGGATGTATAATGATTTCAAGAGATTTTATAAAAATGAGGGATGATTATGTACACAAGCACAAAACCCAATTCAAAAGGCAAGGAAGCAGTACTCTACAGAAGCCGTCAGCTCACAGAATTCAGCTGGACACCCGTAGGGGATATTCCCGTATTTACAAAAGAGACGGGAAAAACAGCCCTGCATGCAGGGGACAAACAGCTTGGAATGATTTATTCATCTACCGAGCCTACGGATAAATTTATTACAGAAAATATCTCTTTTGAAACAATCCTCAGCATAATCGCAAACCCTGACAGCGCACTGTATAGCAAGGACCTGGGCGGACACAACAACTCGTGGGCATATTTTGGACTTGTATGCAATGCACTAGTCCGTTATGCATTTAACATCAGACGCAGATATTCTACAAAACGCTGGCCTACAGTTCCGGGAATGCGTAAAATTGCAGACGACGCAAGCTATACCGTGGACGAAATTGAGCTTTGCGATGTTCTCTATGCCTATGGCAAGGGGAAAAATCATGTTGCACTCATTACCGATATCCTTCGCGATGAAGACGGCAAAATACAGCAGATTGAGGTTTCTGAGGCAGTCCGTCCCACTTGCGTAAGACAGCAGTATGATGTCGGGAAGTTTTATGAGGAATATAAGCTTTTTGCTCTCTGGAGATACGATTTTGTTGACTCAGTGCCGATGCCTGATGAGAAGGACGACCTGTGTCTCAGAAAAGGCGTTCCTGCGCTTCCGAACATTGCGGTAGACTACGGCAACAAGACAAATTACCGCACAACTGAAGATGTTGTTATCTCTGTATTTGCCGAGGGGGAAAATGAGATTGAGGTCTTAAAGGATGATGAATTTATAGAAAAAATCACAATTTCAGGAAAAGGCAAGACTGTACGAAGATATGACAGGGGCTATTACAGGCTCAAACATATAAACACAGGCGACCTTGTGGAGTTCTGCGTTACACAGCCCAAAATCACTCATAGTATCAAAGACGGCAAAATTACCATAAGTGCAGATTCCTGCGACAGAGAAAGCAGAATTTTGTATATGGAGTTTCGCGAAAGGATAAAAGAAGAGCTTGCGGGCGAATCGGGAAAAGATGCCGATAATAATGCCGTAATGTTCTACAGCAGTGATTGCGCCTCACTCGCTAAGGTAGAAGAGCTTACGGATGGGGAAAAGAAATCAGGAATAATTACAAGAGAAATCCCCGATGATGCAGGAAACTTTAAGATTTATTTTGAAAATAAGTACGGCATATGGACACATAGGATGATAAAGCTGTAAATTAATATGCGCTTCAGGTGTCCTAAATATATCGAATATGCTTTTTTAATCCTGAATTGACACAAGTCGAATTGTGTCGAAATGACTGAAAAATAAAAACTCTTTACGGTGGTTATACAATGGATAACAAAATACAAATATTTGAAGATAAGAGAATAAGAACTGCATGGAACGAAGAAACGGAAGAATGGTATTTTTCTGTTGTTGATGTAGTTGGTGTTTTAACGGATAGTCCAAATCCAAGAAAGTATTGGAGCGTTCTTAAAACTCGCCTAAAAAAAGAAGGAAACGAGTCGGCTACAAATTGTAGTCAACTGAAATTGAAATCACATACCGATGGTAAATTATATAACACAGATGTTGCTGACACTGAACAACTCTTGCGAATTATTCAGTCAATACCATCACCCAAAGCAGAACCATTTAAATTGTGGTTGGCACAAGTGGGCAGAGAGCGAATCGAAGAAACAATCGACCCTGAACTTGCGATTGACAGAGCAATAGAAACTTATCAGAAGAAAGGTTACAGTGACGAATGGATACATCAAAGAATTTTATCTATCAGAGTGCGTAATGCTTTGACAGATGAATGGGACAGGCACGGTGTACAAAAGGGTGTAGAATATGCTATACTTACGGACGAGATTACAAAAGCTTGGTCTGGAATGACAACGAGGAAATACAAAAATCTCAAAGGGCTTACAAAAGAAAATTTGAGAGATAATATGAGCGACCTTGAACTTGTACTCAATATGCTTGCAGAAGCAACAACTACGGAACTTTCAAAAACTACCAATCCACAAACATTTAAGGAAAATATTGAAATAGCAAAACAAAGTCGGAGGCCAAGCGGTCTTAGGAAGACAATCCTTTTGTACAACTCCTTGGCTCACAGAACGACATGGC
>JAZSQN010000041.1:0-4441 GCA_045537995.1 Congzhengia sp.
AAACTACACGCGGATCCTGTCTTAACTTCCACGCAAATTGACCATATCCTATATTAATAGAAAATACTTTCTTCGCACCATTTTGAAGCATACAATCAGTAAAACCGCCTGTTGATGCTCCAATATCCATGCATACTTTACTGTCTAAGCTTATATCAAATGACTTCATCGCCTTTTCTAGCTTTAGTCCTCCGCGACTTACATACTTCAAATCATTTCCGCGTACCTCAATCAGCTGGTCTTCTGTAACAAAAGTTCCTGCTTTATCAACCTTTTGATTATCGACATAAACTACTCCCGCCATAATTAAAGCTTTCGCACGCTCGCGGCTGGGCGCTAATCCCTTATCGGTTATATATGTGTCAAGTCTTATTTTTGCCAATTTGCCTCATTCCTTTTTTGTTGTAATACGCACATACCTCATATATCCCGCATTCTTCACATTTCGGTCTTCTCGCTATACATACTTTTCTGCCGTGTTCTACCAATTGGTGACAAAACACACTTCCATACTCGGGAGGTATTATTTTTCTTAAATCCATTTCAATTTTTTTAGGGTCAGTATTTTTTGTAAGTCCTAAAAGATTAGTTATTCTTTTACAATGTGTATCCACCACTATAGCAGGTTTTCCGAAAATATCGCCAAGCATTAAATTGGCAATTTTCCTTCCCACACCAGGAAGAGCTGTTAATTCTTCCATTGTATCAGGAATTTCTCCGTTATGCTTTTCAATCAATACATTTGCACACGCAACTATATTTTTTGCTTTATTTCTAAAAAAACCCGTTGAACGAATCAATTCCTCAACATCTGAAACCTTAGCTTTTGCAAAAGATTCAACATCAGGATATTTTTTAAAAAGCGCAGGTGTTACCATATTTACCCTAGCATCCGTACATTGCGCAGCTAGAATAGTCGCTACCAACAATTGAAATGGGTCTTCATAATCTAAAGTGCAGGGTGCATCTGGGTAAGCTTTATCAAAATACTCTTTTATCAGCGGAATTTTATCTTTTTTTCTCATTCAATCACCGCCTGCTTATACTCATATGTTACATCGTCACCATTTACTGTAACCAACACATATTTAACATACTCTACACTTGTTCCCTCTAACGATACACTGGGGAAAAAACCCGCAGTATTTACATATCTTACACTATTTTCAATAGTATTATTGTTTTCAAATCCTCCTCCAAAAACATATACATTTTTGCTCTTTGCCTGTTCTTCTAAAATTTTTTTGAATTCATAAATTTCAGTTTCGTTATCGGAGATAAAGTTTCTATCAATAAATATGAAAAGATTTTTCCCTGACGCACTAACATCATTTTTAAATTTAGTCCATACACTTATATCACCAGTATAAATCCTTCCGTCTACATTAGGAAGTGTTATAAAGGTATCGCCATTTACATTAAAGCAACTATACTCTTTGGCAAGCTTATAGGTATCTTTAACATGTGTTAATGTGTCTATATTTACATCAGCACCTAAAAACACCTGAAATTCACTCGCATTTTTCATTTTAATTGTTGCTCTGTTCATAACAAACTTATTGAACATGGTTTCAGGATTTTTAGTATTTCCAAAAACAGAAAAACGGTATCCTCCATCTTTTAGCTCGTTTGCCGTGTTTTTAATATCTTGTTTTTTTATATTTTCTATTTTGCCGATGTCATCAGCATCATCAACAAGCACACGCATATTCGCAGTAATTTCTCCTGTTTTAGCTGTTATATGAGATGCACCCTTTTTAATTGCATTTATTTTTCCATCTGAAATAGAAACACAATCAGAAGATGCCGTTAAGTCTACATCTGATAAATCAATATTTGAAATTTTGCCATCTTTATCTTTAGCTATTAAATACGGAGTATAAGTTTTCCCCGAAGAAATTAAAACTTTTTCTTGTGAAAAACTCATTTCATTCGGCTTATCAAGCACAGTTACGGTTTTCTTTACAGTTTTTCCCATACAATATGCAGTAATTTGGGCTATGCCTGCTTTTTTAGGAATCAAAATTCCGTCCTTTATTGTTCCGTTATCGGTTTTGTATATAACCTTTTTGTCGATATCGACTTCCCTTAAATACTCATCTATTCCGTAAACTAAAAGGCTTGTTTTATACCCTGAAAAAACATTTTCCTGAGTTTTTATTTTAATTTCCTTTATAGGAGCATTTTCTTTAAGGCTTGATACAATTCCTAAAGAGTTTGTAACCTTGCGGTTTCCACCATCTGAAGGCGTATTTACAGTTGTCTGTTCTCCCCTTTGTTCAATTGCCATTAAGCTTGAGCCTCCGCCATCAAAATTCAAAGCAGTATAGCATCCAAGCTCTTCCATAAGTTTTCCCAACTCCTGCTGTGTCATGCCGCGCGCATCACTGCGTCTTCCATCTAAAACCAAAAGCGTAACTTTTGTACCTGATTTATCAAGACCGATTGCTGTTCTTGGATTTTTACCGCTTACATTGTGCGAAAACTCAGTCTGCGCAACGCCGTCACGCACCAAAACTCCTCCTCCGCCTACTGCAGTTTCGATTTTGGAAAAATCAGGTGTTGATTTTACATCAACAAAGACCTTATCTCCTATATTTACATAATCAAGCAAAAAAGTATTGTATGACATATGAGATGATAAGACATATCCCCCATCAGGAATATCTATTGGCTCAGCCTCTGTTCTTTTATCAATGACAACACCATTTTTATCGACAGATATCTCTATAACGCCTCCAGTTGAACCTAATGATTTATCATTCCAATCGGATGTGTACATGACAATACCCGTCAAGTCATCATATTTGTTAATAAGCTTTATTTTTTCCTGCATACCATTTGCAGCAGTAAGTGTAATGTCAAATAAAAACGAATCTACATTAAATCCATTTTCTCCGATAAGTTTATATAATGTGTTCATATCCTCTTCAACAGATGCCGAAGAATAAAGTTTACCGTCTCGAATTTCAACTCCTACCGCACTTCCGCGACCTGATTCTCCCCTTTTTGCAGCAAAAAAATCTCCATTTATTGCGGCTACTGTGTTATTTTTTTTTGCAGCGTCAAGGGTGGTTTCTAAATAACTTTGCCCATTTATATTTTTTAAAATTTCAAGACTTAAATATTTTTGCGTCAAATCAGCTGTAACAATATGAATATCCTGCCAGCCTGATTCATAAAGCCCTTTTATGTTTTTATATGTCACACCTTTTACAAGTGTCATTTCTTCTGTTTTTTCAACTACGGGGGCGGATTCAACAGCAGTTGAGAATAAAAGTAAAAATATAAGTACTAATACAGGTATTTTTTTCATTATTATCTCCTTTAATCTATATGCTTCCAACCATTAATGCCTGATTTTTGAATAGCTGTAAATAAACGCTTTCGAAATCCATGATTTTCATTTTCTAACTTCCATACCAAGTCGCGTGCATACTGTCGCTTTGTATTTTTGTCTGCAGGACAGCTGTTTTTTACGACAGGGAGATTATTTTTTTGAGCATATCTTTTAATTTCCCCTTCTTCTACATAAATAAACGGACGAATTACCGTAACATCCATTCTCTCTAAGTATGTAACAGGCGAAAATGTATTAATTCTTCCTTCATAAATCAAGCTTAAAAAATAAGTATTTATAACATCATCAAAGTGATGTCCATACACAATTTTATTGATATTTTTTTCCTTTGCAACAGAACACATTGCACCACGCCTTAATTTTGCACACAAAGAACATGGGCTTTCTTCTTTTCTGTAATCAAATACTATCTGCTTTATATCAGTTTTTTCTATGTGATACGGAATATCTGACTCTTCACAAAGTCTTTTAATCGGTTCATAATCCATATCAGAAAAGCCTAAATCAATTGTTATTGCCTCTAAAGAAAAATTTTCGGGATAAAACTTTTGGAGATTTTTCATCGCAAGAAGTGCCACAAGCGAATCCTTACCGCCTGATACGCCTACTGCAATTCTATCTCCGCTTTTAATCATATCGTAATCCTCTACCCCGCGACGGAGTCTGCTAAGTATCTTTTTCATCATTTTTCTCCTCGATTTTATATTATTATTTTACCACTTTAGCTGTTTTTTTTCAACTTTATTTTGTTTTTTTAAAAAAACTCTTTTATTTTACGAAAAGATAGTGTAAAATATAATCAGCAATTTTTTTGGAGGTACATATGAGCTTATTTAATGTTTTCACTTTATTAGGAGGCCTCGCCATATTTATCTATGGTATGAACTTGATGGGAGAAGGTTTAGAAAAGCGTTCAGGTGATAAATTAAAAATCATTTTGGAACATCTCACATCAAGTCCGTTAAAGGGGCTTATTTTAGGAATTATTGTTACAGCCGTTATACAGAGTTCTTCTGCAACTACAGTTATGGTTGTAGGATTTGTTAACTCTGGTATTATGAACATCACGCAGTCTATAGG
>JAZSQN010000049.1:0-10467 GCA_045537995.1 Congzhengia sp.
TGTCTAAACTTTGGGGTTCACTTCAAATGACCTCAGTCTTTTAATTTACCATTTCATAATAGGCTCATATTTTTTAAGATACATAACTAAAAGTGTGCCCAAAACACCACATGAAATTATTTCTCCAATTCCAACCGTTATAAAGAAATAAGAAATTCCTGCAGGAAGTCCGTAAGCAAATTTTAAAACGAATGGAATTATCAATGTGTTTGAAATAATAGGCGGAATGACAGATAAGTATTTATGCTTTCGAAAGAGATAAGTAAACACAGCCCCTATTAGTGTTGCAATGCTTCCAAACACAATGTCAAATATAACGCACCCAGACAAAATATTTGAAACAAGACACCCGATAAATAATCCGGGAATTGCCGCTGGGGTAAATGCAGGAAGTACACATAAACTCTCGGAAAATCGCACTTGAATTGCACCATTTGCAAGTCCTAAGGAATTTGCAATAAAGGTAAGTACAATGTAACACGCCGCAATTATGGCGGCCTGTGTTAAGCGTTTAGTTTTCATATTAAGTTCTCCTTTAGTTTTGTTTTAAGTGAGGAAGGTTTCGAACTCACTGTTGGTTATGATATCATTTTTCGTGCGATAAGTCAACAATTTGTAAACAACTTTCCAAAAACTTGACTTTAAAATTTATAAGGATTATAATTTTAATATAAACAATGCGAGGTGTAATTATGGCAGAGAAATTCACATTGCCGAAAACTTTCACAAAAGAATGGTTTGGCTATGTCTGGGATTATTATAAATATCATATACTTATAGGGATTGCAGTCATTTTACTTGTTGTTATGACGGTCGCAGAAATTGCCGGACGAGAGAAGTTTGATGGAAATATAAACTTTGTTTCAGAATACATAATAAATACAGAAACAGCCGAAAAAATAGCAACTATATCCGAAAAGGCATCAGAAGACATTGACGGTAATGGAGAAGTGAATATTAATTTTTCGCAACTTAATTTTACTGAAGAAGCAATAAAAGACCCTAATACCGAAATTGCTTTAAGAAATAAGTTAATGGCGCTATTTGTTACAGAAGACGAGTTTATTTATATTTTTGATAAAAAAATGATGGAAGACACTTTGAGCATGGAAAGTACAGAAGGTCTTTTTATGCCTGCTAATAAATGGTCGGACATAGAATGTGAAGAGGGAACATTCGGCGTTTCTTTAAAAGATAGCGCTGTATTTGAGAGTGCGGGAGTAAATTCTGAAGAATTATATATCCTTATCAGAGAGTGTTACGATAAAGATAACGAGAAATTAGTAAAAAAACAGGAAAACGCAATTAACTTGTCTAAATTTTTGATAAAATAATTATAAAAATGTATTGACAAACCAAAAAAAAGATGGTATTATATTCAAGTGAGCTCGAGTGGCGGAACTGGCAGACGCCCGGGACTTAAAATCCCGTGGGAAGTGATTCCCGTACCGGTTCGATTCCGGTTTCGAGCACCAAATTACGGCAAGTTTTACTTGCCGTAATTTTTTTTACAAAAGAAAAGACTTTCAGTAATTCTGAAAGTCTTTTTTATGTGGTATTTCTTATTTTGCAACCTTTTCTTTTAAGCCTTTACCAGCTTTAAAAGCGGGAACTGTTGTAGCAGCGATTTTGATTTTTGCGCCTGTCTGGGGGTTTTTGCCTTCGCGAGCAGCTCTTTTTCTAGCTTCGAATGTACCGAAACCAACTAAAGAGATTTTGTCACCCTTCTTTAATGTGTCGCCTACAACATCAACAAAAGCATTTAATACTGCTTCTGCGTCTTTTTTTGAAGCGCCTGATTTTGCAGCTAAAGCTGCAACTAATTCTGTCTTATTCATTTTTTTCCTCCTATATGTAATTTTATTATTAGGCATAATGCCGTATAAACTAATTTGATTTGATTTTATCCCAGAGATTGTCCATTTCCTCTAACGACATGTTATTTAGATCTTTTCCGGCGTCTTGCGCCATTTTTTCTAACGATTCAAATCTATTTACAAATTTGTCAGAAGCTTTTTTCAAAGCTTCTTCGGGATTTACATTTAAAAATCTTGCAATATTCACACAAGAGAAGAGAATATCGCCGAACTCTTCTTCAATGTTTTCTTTGTTTTGAGCAGACTTTAATTCTTCGATTTCTTCATTTAATTTATCATATGCTCCATCTATTGAATTCCAGTCAAAACCAACCTTAGCTGCTTTTTTCTGTATTTTTTCCGCACGGATAAGTTGCGGTAAATATGAGCAAACATCACGCATAATTTCAGCTTGTGTACGAAGACCTTTTTCAGCCTTTTTATTTTCTTCCCAAAGATCCAACGCTTCAGTAGATGAGTTAGTCTTATCATTTCCAAAAATATGAGTGTGGCGTGTAATAAGCTTGTTACATATATGGTAGAGAACATCATCTATTGTGAAAGTGCCATTTTCGCTTGCGATTTGCGAATGAAATACAACCTGTAAAAGTACATCTCCAAGTTCATCAGAAAATGCATCATATCCCTTTTTATCTAATGATTCCATTGCTTCGCAGGCTTCTTCTAAAAGCGCATATTTTATAGATTGATGGTCTTGCGCTTTGTCCCAAGGGCAGCCGTTATCACCACGCAACACATTCATTATATCAATTAAATCGTCAAAAGTATAGGTTTTTTTAGAAGAATTCATTTGTTTTTACCTCGATTTTTGTCAAAAATTTTATCTAACTACAAGAAAAGCTATAAAAGTTTGATTTTTTTCATAAAGTTTGCAATTTTGTTACCTTTAGGAAGCATTTTGATATCTTCTTCAAAAAAGGCGCGTGTAAGACACATTGTGATAAAATAAGCAATTGCTCCCACTGATATTGATACACCCAATGCAATAATGGTCTTTATTCTTACGCTGGATAAAACAGGGGTATGCGGAGCAACTTCTGTTAAGAAGTTAACCCTTAATGATATTTCGGGACAACCCAATAAAAGTGCCATTAAGTTATATACCATATAAACAATAACGCCCATAGCAAGTGCAGAAATCAGAGGCTTTAAAATAAAATCCTTAACATTAAAGTCAGGCTTAATTATTTTAGTGATTGAGATCACATTAAGTGACGCAATGATAAGATAGCAACAGAATGTGCTGATTGGTGCACCGCCAATGTTAAGTTCTGGTATAGCAATCAAAATATAGTTTGATATTACCTTAAAAAGACCGCCTATTAACATATTACGAACAGGAATAAAGACATGTCCTGCAGCTTGTAAAATTGATGTTGTAACAGAAACAACGCAAACAAATATTATTGCTAGAGATAGAAGTGCTAATGTATCTTGTGCGCGTGAGTTATTATAAAGACAAATCAGCGTTGGTGCTCCTAAAATACTAAGACCGATTGAACACGGAAGTGCAAACATAGTTGTTATTCTTATTGAGGATTCGGTTAAAAGTTTTGCTTGCATACGATTATTTATGGCTAATGCTGCGGAAATTGCAGGTACAATACTCATAGAAATCGAAGTTACAATGGATGGTGGTAGATTAAATAAAGACATTGCGTATCCCGAATACGAGCCATACATAACATCGGCAGCAGTAGAGGATAGGGGTTCTCCTATTTTTACATATTGACTACTTACTCCGTAGAATTCAGTTAATGTTTTGAATATTTTTTCATCTACAATAATATTAGAAAGTCTATTACTTATCATGAATGTATCTATTACATTTGTAAGAGACATTACTGCAGCTCCGATAGTAATAGGAATTGCAATGGTAAGGAGCCTTGTAAAAATCTTTCTTGTTGAACTTGCTTTAGTAGCATCGGTCAATTTTGTATTGTTTTTATTTTTAAAAAAGAAATATACTAAAAGTAAAAGTGCTAAAAGTCCGCCTAAGGTAACACCGGAAATTGCACCTGCAGCGGCAACTTCTGATGAAATTTGCATAAGAAAATATGCGCCTAAAAGACCTATTACAAGTTTCGAAACGGCCTCTAAAACTTCGGAATATGCCGTAGGAATCATATTTGAATGTCCCTGAAAATATCCCCTGAAAGCTGAAAGAATAGAAATGAATAAAATTGCAGGAGAAATTGCAACGATGCTTAAATAAGAACCCGGAGAGTTAAAAGCATTTTCTGCAAAAAAACGAGCGCCAAAGAAAAGAATTAAAGTACCGATTGTTCCTATGATTGAAAGGAGAGCAACAGCGGCACGAAGAATTTTCTTTGATTCTTTAAAGTTATTCTTAGCAAGACTTTCTGATACCATTTTTGAAACTGCAACGGGAAGACCAGCTGTTGCCATAACGAAAAGAGCGGCATAAAGATTATACGCACGCGAAAAATATGCCATACCGGTTTCCTGTAAAATGTTGGCTAGTGGTATTTTAAAGCAAGCACCAATAATTTTTACTATCAAATGTGCAATTACTAAAACTGCAGCGCCTTCCATAAAGGACTGCTTTTTTATCTCTTTCAAATCAATTCTTCCTTTCAAAACTTGTCTTTATAGTAATCTTATTTGTGATTATTAATTAATATACTATTTTCCTAAGCAGAAACGGGCAAAAATCTTATCTACGATTTCATCAGATACGGTTTTTCCTGTAATTTCACCCAAATGAGATGCACAGTCCGTTAAATCAATAGAAACTATATCGTAAGGTACTTTATTTTTTAAAGCTGAAATAGCAGAAGAAATGGATGAATAAGCCAATGAAAGTGCCTCTTTATGTCTTAAATTTGTGATGGCATTATTATCCTTTGCTGATATTTGCCCTAAATTAAACATTTTTTCAATTGCTTCTGATAAATCATCTAATCCATCACCTGTTTTTGCAGACAGACAGATTTTTTCAAATCCCAAAAAGAAATCATCTGCGTTAATTGATTTAATATCGGATTTGTTTAAAATTACAATAATATTCTTATTATTTATTGAATTAAAAATCTCAATATCTTCTTTTTGAATACCTGAGACAGAGTCTAAAACAAACAGTACGAGCTCGGCGTTTTTAATACATTCTCTTGATTTGTCGATTCCCAGACTTTCGATTGTATCTGTAGTATTTCTTATGCCTGCGGTATCAAACACATTTAAAACTGTATTACCAATTTTAATGCGTTCTTCGATTACATCTCTGGTGGTACCTGCAATATCAGTAACAATTGCCCTTCTATCTTGAGCCAAGAGATTTAAAATAGAGGATTTACCCACATTGGGTTTTCCGCATATTACTGTATTTATGCCGTCTCGTATAAGCTTTCCGCGATCTGCAGTTTTAAGAAGAAAAGAAATCTCTTCTTTTACACTCTCTAAAGTTTTAATTAATGAATCGTTTTCTACATCATCAATATCCTCGTCGGGATAGTCGATGGTAACATTTATCTGAGCTAAAATTTCCAAAACATTATCACGAAGTGAGTTGATATTTGATGAAAGTTTTCCGCCAAGTTGATTTGCAGCAACAGAAAGAGCAAGCTCTGACGGGGAATTTATTATATCGATTACAGCTTCTGCTTGTGATAAGTCAATCCTTCCGTTTAAAAAAGCACGCTTTGTAAATTCACCCGATGATGCCATAGATGCCCCAGAAGCAAGAACAGCTAACAGGACCTTTTGTGTGACAAAAAGTCCGCCATGACAGTTTATTTCGACTATATCTTCTCTTGTAAATGTATTGGGAGCACGCATGACAGAAACTAAAACTTCGTCAATAACATTTCCATTTTCTATAATTTTACCGTAATGAATAGTATGTGTTTTTGCTTTAGAGAGTTTTAATCCGCTTTTAGCACAAAAAATCTTATCACATATTTTAATACTATCATCACCGCTCACTCTGATTATAGAGATTCCTCCCGTACCGTGCGGGGTTGCTATCGCGGCTATAGTGCTGTTTTTCATAAATATATCCTCCGGAATTATAAACTGAATTTTATAAAGTCATCAAGTACATCGGTTAAGCTAGTCAAAAAAATAAAATTTTTTTCAAATTTCATAAGAAGGTTTATGACTTTTCTTGTTTTTTTGACAAACTCCTCATTGAGTTGTGAGGGGGTTTTAAGGTCACATAAAGGGCAGACGGACTTTGCTCTCGGATCAAAAATAAGATTAAATGTGCCGTCAGGATACACATATGGTATCAGCGGAAAAATTCTGCATGACAAAGGTCTTTCTTCTCGCTTGCATTTGCCTTTACATATCAGGATATCGGCAAAATTTTCTCCGTACTTAAATTCAGAAGTGATAATCTTAAAATCAGGATTATTTAAAAAAAGACTTTTTTCACCGGGAAAAAGATACATTCCTGTTTCATCATCGTCACTTTTGCAGCAGGCAGCACCACATAGTTTTCCGCAGTCGAGAGTTAGCGGGGTAGTGGTATCATAATAGCGGTATATACTTTTGTAAATTTTACTTATGTGCATAATCTTTTCCTCAATTTTTTTCGAGAGCTTTCTTCATAAATTCATTTAAAAGAATGGGATTTGCCTGACCATTGGATTCTTTCATAGCCTGTCCTATCAAAAATGAAAAAGCTCGTGTTTTTCCTGATTTGTAATCGGATATACTTTCTGGATTATTGTCTAATACTTTCTTAATTAAAAATGAAAGTGTATTTTCATCAGAAATTTGAATAAGTCCTAGTTCATTTGCTGCTATCTCAGGGTCTTTTGTACTTTCAAACATGTATAATAAAACCTTTTTAGCTGCACTTGTGCTAATTGTTCCGTTGTTTATAAGAGATATCATTTTTGCTAAATATGAGGGTGGAAAAGGAATCTTTAAGTGTTTAATTCCTTTTTTGTTTATTATCCTTAAAACATCTCCCATAAGCCAGTTAGCTATTTCCTTTGGTGAAATATCATACTTTACACATTCTTCAAAATAGTCAGCTAAATCTTTAGATGATGTGATAATATTTGCATCATACATGGGAATTGAAAATTCTCTGACTAACCTTTTTTTTCTTTCGTGCGGCAACTCAGGAAGAGTTGCTTTAATCTTTTTAATCCACTCAGGCGAGACCACAATCGGAACTAAATCCGGTTCTTTAAAATAAAGGTAATCAGAAGCATTTTCTTTAGAACGCATAATAACGGTTTTGTTATTTTTATCGTCCCATCTTCTTGTTTCTTGCACTACATTTTGAGAAGAATCTAAAAGCTCTGTTTGACGGGCAGTTTCGTATTTAATAGCGCGCAAAACAGCAGAAAATGAGTTAAGATTTTTTATTTCGCATCGAGTCCCCATCTGTTTAGTGCCTATGGGACGGAGAGATATATTTATATCACAACGAAGAGAACCTTCTTCCATTTTACAGTCAGAAATACCGGTATATATCAAAGTTGATTTTAAGGTTTCTAAAAATTCAATCGCTTCTTCAGGCGAGTGCATGTCAGGTTTTGTAACAATCTCAATAAGAGGAACACCGCAACGATTAAAATCTATTATTGTAGTATTTGACTTGATATCATGAACAAGCTTTCCTGCGTCTTCTTCTATGTGAATTCTTGAAATTCCTATTCTTTTTTCTTCGTTATTAAAAAAGATATCAAGATAACCGTCAGTGCATAACGGAAAATTATTTTGTGATATTTGATACGCTTTTGGAAGATCAGGATAGAAATAATTTTTTCTGTCGAAATATGAACGATTTGCAATCGTACAATTTAGCGAAAGCCCTGCTTTAATTGCATATTCAACAACTTTTTTGTTAAGTACGGGAAGAGCGCCTGGAAATCCAGCGCATACAGGGCAAACTCTTTTATTTGGTTCGTTGCCGAAATCATTTTTACAGCCACAATAAATTTTTGTTTTTGTGGATAATTCCGCATGAATTTCAAGACCTATAAATGTTTCATATTTCATATAGCGCGTTCCTCCTTATAGTATAGGTGCGCGCTTTGAAATTGTTTTTTCCAAAGCGTATGCTGCATTTAATATTGTGGATTCAGAGTGAGGCTTTCCTATAATCTGAATTCCTATGGGCAATCCTTCTTTGTTGTATCCGCAAGGTATTACAATTGCCGGAAGACCTGCAAGATTTACGGCAACTGTACAGATATTTGAAATATACATATCATTTTTGTCACTTTCATTTTCATCAAATGAGGGTGCAGCATTTAATGATGCCGGTGTAACTAAAACATCGTATTTCAAAAAAGCATCCTCAAAATCTTTTATAATTATTGAGCGCGCTTTTTGCGCTAGAATATAGTAATTATCAGCACATTCAGAAGAAAGCAAATAAGTTCCCAAGATAACTCTTTTTTTAACCTCTTCACCGAATCCCTCACTTCTGGTTTTTGAATAAAGGCTTTTTAAGTCGGTAAAGCTTTCTGTACGAAAACCGTATTTTACACCGTCAAATCTTGCTAAATTAGAAGCTGCCTCTATCGAGGATATCGCATAATATGTTGCAACAGCATATTTACTTGAAAAAAGAGACATTTCTTCATATTGAGCGCCATTTATACGCATGTTATTCAGTGCAGAAATAAAACAAGAAAAAACCTCGTCATCAATTTCGGTTTGTAAAAATTCTTTAGGTACACCAATTTTAAGATTTTTGATATTACCGGTCAAAGAAGCCTCGTAGTCATTGTGTTTAATGTAAGATGAGGTTGAGTCCTTTTTATCATTGCCTGCAATCGCATTTAAAACCATTGCGGCATCTGTTACATCTTTTGTTATAGGCCCTATCTGGTCCAGCGAAGAAGCAAAAGCAATCAGTCCATACCTTGAAACTAAGCCATAAGTGGGCTTTAATCCTACACAACCGCAAAATGATGCGGGTTGACGAATGGATCCGCCCGTATCTGTTCCGAGAGAAAAAAACGCTTCACCAGATGAAACAGCAGCTGCACTTCCTCCTGATGAACCTCCTGGAACTTTAGTTAAATCATATGGATTTTTTGTTTTTTTAAATGCAGAGTTTTTAGTTGAAGCACCCATGCCAAATTCATCCATATTAAGCTTTCCTAAAAGGATAGAATCTTCCAAAAGAAGTTTTTTTACTGCCGTAGCTGTAAAGGGTGGTTTGTAATTAAAAAGCATTCTTGATGCACATGTGGTAAGAATCCCTTTGGTAGATATATTGTCTTTAACAGCCATTGGGATACCGCAAAGCGAGCCTGTATTTTCACCTGAAGCAATTCTTTTATCAATTGACTTAGCATTGTTTATTGCTTCTTCATCTAAAATGGTGATGTAACTTTCTACCTTGCTTTCTACATCATTAATACGCGAAAGAACTGATTGAGTAACATCGCAAGCAGAAATCTGTTTATTTTTAATCATATCACGAATTTCGTGGGCTGTAAGTTCAAATAGTTCCATAGAATTTATCTTTCTTATTCAATAATTTTTGGTACAATAAAACCTGTTTTACTGCAGTTTGGCGAGTTTTCTAATATTTCATCTTTATTAAAAGATTCAATCACAACATCATCGCGAAAAATATTTTCTAGTTGCGAGATGTTTACGATTTCGGGTGGAATATCAGCTTGTAACTCCGATAAAGGTTCTAACAGTTCTAAAGCTGTATCTATACTGTTTTTTAGAGTTAAAAGAGAATTCTCATCTAAAGAAATATGAGAAATTTCTGCTATCTTTTTAATTTTTTCGTTTGTTATTTTCATAAAAACCTCTAAAATTTATTAACAACTAAACCTGTTATTAATTTCGGATAAAAATAAGTAGACTTCTGTGGCATTTTCTCAAAGTTTTGAGATATTTCCTTTATTTGACGGACTTTTGTTCCGTTTAGTAAAAAAGAACAATTTGCTTTTTTGTTCTTGACAATATCCACTGCTTCCTGAGCGAATTTGGTATAAATAAGATTCTTTTGATTTGCCATATTCTCCATATCGATACCAAATGCTTTATCTAAAATCAATGTATGCAATACACTTACATCCAGCTCGCAGTATGCTGATGATTTATCAGGGAGCAAATCATGCATAATATTTTTATCCTTTAATCCAAGAAGATAAAAATAATCGTATCCTGTATAGAAAACAAAAGAAGTGTTGTCTTTATTTTCTAAAAGTAATTTTTCTGCGTTTAGTGCAATATTTTCTGAGTATACTTTTCTTATATCGAAATATTTTTCAAGTGAAGAAATAATTGCGATTTCATCAAAATTTTCAATGTCTTTTACGATTCTGTGTGTAGGCAGTACCAAAAGTCCGGGATCATCCATTTCAACTGAAAAAGCTAAAATGTACTGTGCATTTTCATTTTCAGGTTGTGTTTTTGAAAATTTCAAGGCTGTTTCATATCTGTGATGTCCGTCAGCAATAAAAAGTTGTTTATCGGAAAAAGAATTTTCGATTTCAGTACATAGTGATTTAACGCTTACTACCCACATATTATGAGTTATACCATCTTCAGTTTTAAATGTTTCAGGTGGTTCGTTAGAACATACATCGTGCATAATTTTATTTACTGTTTTCCTTTCGTCCATATAAAGGAAATA
>JAZSQN010000115.1:0-6053 GCA_045537995.1 Congzhengia sp.
CATGAAAACTCGCGGCACTTCTTTGATTGTTCTGCCGCTTTAATATCTTTATTCGGAACAAAGTGGTCTAAAACAACTGCAATCTTATCTTTATCAAATACACTTTCAAATCCTGCTTTTTTAAACTCATTAATCGCAACAGGAGTTGTAATATCATTACCTAAAACAATATCGAGTTTTGCTGAAATAAGCTGACCTGCTACCACACTTTCAAGTCCTGCATGGTCTGCCAAAATCTTCTGAGTCATTGTCATTCCCATAATTAATTTCCATAGCCTTTCTGTCCACAAAAAATCATGAAATTCATACACGCCCTTGCCTGCGGACTGACAAGGCGTATAATGGAAATTATGTCCATGTGCATTTCGACTTTGCCGAAAAAATTACACTGACAATAACATCCGCCGGAGGCGTAACTTAATTTATCAAGTTACATCTCCTTTTGTCATATTATGGAATGCACTGAAAAGTGCTTTAGTATTTGCAGTAATAACATCAGTATCTGTACCTGCCCCCCAAAAATATGTTCCGTCTTCGTTCTGAAGGCCGATGTAGGATGCGGCAACACTTCGTGAGCCGTCTCCCTGCATACTATGCTGAGTAAATACCTGCAAGGTGTAATGCTCTCCTGTAAAGTCACAAAGCGCATTGTTTATAGCACTGAGAGAACCATTTCCTTCGGCCTCCATTTCAGTTTCGATACCATCTTTTTTGAATGTGACATTGATTTTCACAACATCATTTTCACGCATAAAGTCAAAGTCTGTAACTTCAATACCACAATCAAGATTTAAATAATTTTCTTCAAAGATTTCAAGAACTTCATCAGGCTTTAATTCCTTATGCTCATGGTCTGAAACGCCTTTGCACAGATAACTGAAATGCTCACGCATTTTAGGCGGAAGATTGTATCCAAAGGTCTGTTCCAAAAGATAACCGATACCGCCTTTGCCCGACTGCGAATTGACCCTTATAACATCTGCATCATAGGTTCTGCCAATATCTTTCGGATCAATCGGTATGTATGGTACGCTCCATCCGTGTAGCTTATTTTTGTTTCTGTATTGCATACCCTTTGCAATCGCATCCTGATGAGAACCTGAGAATGCCGCAAACACAAGTGTTCCTGCATAAGGTGCTCTCTCATACACATGCATACGAGTACAGTTTTCATACTTTTCAACAAGATAGTTCATATTTGAAAGATCAAGCTTTGGATCAACACCGTGTGAATACATATTCATAGCAAGTGTGATAATATCCACATTTCCTGTTCGCTCTCCATTGCCGAAAAGAGTTCCTTCAACTCTGTCAGCTCCGGCTAAAAGTGCAAGTTCTGTATCTGCAACGCCTGTACCTCTGTCATTATGAGGGTGAAGTGAAAGAGTGACATTCTCACGGTATTTAAGATTTTCACTCATATATTGAACCTGAGATGCATACACATGAGGCATACTCATTTCAACAGTAACAGGAAGATTGATAATTACATTGTTATCAGGTGATGGTTCCAATACATCGAGTACCGCATTGCAAACCTCCAATGCATATTCAGGCTCGGTTCCGGTAAAGGATTCGGGAGAATACTCAAAACGGAAGTTACCTTCATATTCTGATGCCAATCTTTTTACAAGCTTTGCACCTTCAACTGCAATCTGTTTAATTTCTTCCTTTGATTTTTTGAATACCTGCTCACGCTGAGCAACGCTCACTGAATTGTAGAAGTGGATAATCGCACTTGGAGCACCTTTACAAGCATCAAAGGTTTTTCTGATGATGTGCTCACGGCATTGTGTAAGCACCTGAACAGTTACATCTTCGGGAATCATATTGTTATCAATTAAAGTTCTTAAAAACTCATATTCAGTTTCACTTGCTGCAGGAAAGCCTACTTCAATCTCCTTAAAACCAACCTCAAGCAAAACCTTGTAGTATTCAAGTTTTTCTTCCAAACTCATTGGAGTTACCAACGATTGATTACCGTCACGCATATCCACACTGCACCATACAGGCGCTTTTTCTATATGGTCAATATCTACCCATTTGTTATATTTTTTATCTACAGGGAAATATCCCACTCGATATTTAGTTGCATCCATTTTTTACACCTCCGCTATTGTATCTATCTCTACCAACACATTTTTAGGTAATTCTTTAACTGCCACACAGCTTCTTGCAGGTTTTGATACAAAGTATTTTTCATATACTGCATTAAATGCCGCAAAGTCTTCCATATTTTTAAGAAAGCAAGTCGTTTTTACAACCTTAGAAATATCACTGCCTGATGCTGTAAGAAGTTCTTTAATATTTTTACAAACCTGCTCGGTCTGTGTCTCGATTGTTTCTGATTCTACATTTCCGCTTTCGGGATTGATTGCAATTTGTCCTGATGTATATACAACATTTCCGCAAACAACTGCCTGCGAATAAGGTCCAATTGCTTTTGGAGCTTTATCCGTTTCAACAATTTTACTCATTTTATTTCCTCCATCATTTAACTAATTTAAAGCCTTCGTTTTTGAGGGCTTTTGTAATTCTTTTCACATTTTTGCGTTTTCTAAAAAACAAAAAACTCGTCTCAAAGATAACTTTGAGACGAGTTATAATAACCCGCGGTACCACTCAAATTGCAGATATGAAAATCTGCCACTCTTCGAAGTCTGACAACTTCTATGCACTAACGCAGCATACACGGGACACCCTACGCACTTTCGCTTCAGGTTTCCGGCTCAGAAGTGAGAGGATGTGGATATATAACATACTGATTTGCACCGCCCATCAGCTCTCTTAAATGCTTTTCTCCATTCCATTCTTCGTTATAGCTTTTAAATTAGAATATTAAATTATTACTTATTATACTCTCATGTTTTTTATTTGTCAATACTTTTTTACAAAAAATTCATTTTATTTGTTTTTTTTGCAACTTGAAAGCCGATTACATTAACTATTTTTTATTTGTTTGTATTTATAATCACAATATCGTCTTCTCTTATTTGTGTATTACCATCAGGGATAACCAGTTTTTTACCTCGTTTTATCATTACGATTATTTCATTCTCTTTTGAAATCTCTTTTACCAGTTTTCCACACATAGAATTGTTCTTAGTTATTTCGTGTTCGCTTATTAAAACCCCGTCTACAGATTCGCCGGCTCTTCCGCAAAGTATTACCTTATCATTTGCCAAAATAGATGTCGAACCTTTCGGAATTATTCTGTCCTCTCCCCTTAATATCAAAACTACAATAAGATTGGAAGGAAGCTTTAAGTCCTTAATTGTTTTATTAACCCATGAGTGCCCCTCCGCCATTTCGAACTCAATAAAGCTTACAGGTAACTCATATGAATAATCTGTAAAAGTTTTCATTACATCATCTTTTTCGTCTATCATATCAAGTTTTTTTGAAATATACGGTATCAAAGAGCCTTGAATAAGTATTGAAAACAATACTATAAAGAACACTATGTGAAAAATGTCATTCTCCATTACAACAGGGCTAACCACCGTCATTATGGCAAAAACAATTGATGCTGCACCTCTTAATCCAGACCACGATATTAAAAGTTGCTTATTTAATTTACATTTAAATGGCGAAAGTATTAACGATACTGCCAGAGGTCTTGCAACGAATGTTAAAAATAATGCAATTACAATCGCCAAAGGTGCAATTTTATGAAGCTGCGACGGGAATGATAAAAGCCCCAACAAGAAAAACAAAAGCATCTGCATAAGACCTGTTACTCCGTCAAAAAAGTGAATAATCGTCCTTTTGTTTCTTATTTCATGGTTTCCTAAAATTATGCCCGATATATATGCAGCAAGATATCCGTTACCACCTAAAAGAGTTGGTATAGCGTAAGAAAACAGCGCTACTGAGACAACAAAAATAGAATCCATACCTTCTGTTTTAAAACGGTAATGCTTAAAAAACCAAAGGCTCAGATATGCGATTCCCACTCCGAATACTGACCCATAAACAATTTGGGCAAAAATCATATATCCTATCTGGATACCTGAAATATTTTTGCTCATCAATGTTAAAAAAATAACAGTAAGCATATAGGAAAACGGGTCATTACTTCCGCTTTCAAGCTCTAAAACAGATGCTGTTTTAGACTTTAGGTTAAGCTTTTTTGAACGAAGTATTGAAAATACCGATGCAGCGTCCGTTGAGCTTATCACAGAACCTATCAAAAAACTCTCCAATATATCGATTTTTAATACAAAGTGGCAAAATACTCCTACTAATCCCGCTGTTAAAATCGTACCAAAAGAAGAAAGAAGTATTGCCTTTAAAGCTATACTCCTTGCCTCATGAATCCTTGTTCCTGCACCTCCGTAAAACATAATAAAAATAAGAGCCACAGTACATATTTGTTCGGCAAAGTAGTAGTTATCAAAATTCACCTTTACAATTCCGTCAGAACCGAAAAACATTCCTAAAAGAATAAATGCTAAAAGAGTTGGAATACCAATCTTTCTCGACACTTTATTAAATATAACACATGCAAAAATAATTATTGCAGAAACAAGCAAATATGTCGACATAGTACTCCTCCCCAATCAAGTTATCGTAATTTATATTAACATTTTAAGTCAAAAATGTCAACATAACAAAAAACACCGTGTTATATAACACGGTGTAATTTACTTTAATTATTCAGCGCTAAAAGGTAAAAGCGCGATATGTCTTGCTCTTTTGATTGCTTCTGTTAACTGTCTCTGATGCTTTGCACATGTGCCTGTAATTCTTCTGGGAAGAATCTTTGCGCGTTCAGATACATATCTTCTTAACTTAGCAACATCTTTGTAGTCAATATAATCAACTTTATCCTGACAAAATGAGCAAACCTTTTTCTTTGCTTTACGATTTCTAGCCATAGGTTTTTCTGCCATTTTAATTTTCCTCCTTTACAGTTGACACTAATTCTAATTTTTTAGAAAGGTAAGTCGTCTTCCTCTATAGGCATAAATCCATCTATATCACCTACTGCAGGTCCTTCGGGTTCAACAGGATAAAGGCCTGAATTTGTTACAGGTGCGTACGGTGCCTGTGCTCCGCCTTCTGACTTGCTCTGCGCAAATTCCCACTGGTCTACAACAACTTCTGTTGTATATCTTGTTTTACCTTCATTATCTGTCCAGCTTCTTGTCTGTATCGAACCTTCTAAAGCAATTCTATTGCCTTTTACAAAGTACTTAGAAATAGACTCAGCACTCTTTTGCCATGCAATACAGTTTATAAAGTCTGCTTTTCTTTCTTCGCCTGCCTTAACATAGCGTCTTTCGCACGCAACTGTGAAGCTGCAAACCGGAACACCTGATGTTGTAGCGCGAAGTTCGAGATCTTTAGTTAATCTGCCTACTAAAATAACTCTGTTCATAAGTCGTTACCCTCCATGCTAAAACTTAGGCATTAGCATTTTTTTCGTCTTTTTTGATGATGATGCTTCTTAATAAGCCGTCTGTGATATTGTAAATACGCTCAAGTTCAGCTGGGAAATCAGGTTTTGCACTGAAATTAACAAGCACATAATAACCCTCTGTTTTATAATCGATGGGATATGCAAGTCTTCTTTTGCCCCACTCGTCAACAGATTCGATTTCTCCTTCTTTGCTGATTAATGTTTTGAACTTATCAACAATACCTGCGATAGCTTCTTCTTCTAAAGCCGCGTCAACTACAAAGATAGTTTCGTACTTATTGATTACTTCTGACATTTTTTACACCTCCTTCTGGTCTTTGGCCCTAAGAACTCTTAGAGCAAGGATGAACTGATAATCAGTTCTAACTCAATTATTATATATAAAATAATTTTGTTTGTCAAGCATTATTTGAGGTTTTCAACTATTGAATAAACAGTATTTAATGCTTCTTCTATTTTTGATGCATCTTTAGCACCTGCTTGTGCGCTTTCAGGCTTTCCGCCGCCGCCACCACCGCAAATCTTTGCGACTTCACGAACGATGTTTCCTGCGTGAGCACCGCGCTCAACAGCTTCTTTTGTTGCCATAGAAACAATGCTTACTTTATCGCCATCTGCTGATGCCAAA